>CAYYUS010000007.1:0-17896 GCA_964474925.1 uncultured Akkermansia sp.
AATGGGTGCGCTGAGTTTACTTCTTTTACTTTATCGGCATCGAGAATGAATTGCCATGAGCTTTCGAAAATTTTTTTCTTAGACAGTTCAAAATACTTTTCGGTGTTGTAAAATTCCGTGGCTATGGTTTTAGCTTTGGCAATATTGGGATCGATAAAGAAATCGCTCATAAAGAAATGATTTATTTAAAGATAGAAGAATTTACTTGAAAAAACTACTCTTCCACATCCAGCCTGAACTTATGAAGGAATCGATGAAACACAGGACTAAACAAAACCGCCACACTCGTTAAAAACGCCACACCACTGTAAATAGAATAAATGGATGCGAAAATTTTTGCAGAATTATCTGGAGCTTTATCTACCGGCCCCATGCCCGTTAAAATTAAACTGGCATTGTACAAGCTATCTACCCAGGGTATTTGGAAATAAATATGATAGCCTATTGTACCAATTCCTAATGAAAATATAATAAAAATAAAAGCGAAAAACGCGCTCCTGCCAAGGCTACTAATAAAATGTTTCTTGTGCGGGAGTTGTTTTGTTTTATGCCGATGTTCAGATTCGTTTGTCATAATTTACTCTTTTTCTAAGATCTTCGATCGGCATAAACAATTACTAATTGCGAATTGTACTTAGGTCCAATTCTCAAAAAGTAATTGTATTATTTACCACCTAGTCTAAATCCTAAAGTTTGTTTGCTCTCGGTTTGTCCGATCTCCAAATGTTTTACATCATCAATGGATAATGTTTCCAATTCTTCCGCCGTGCGTTTGCTTGCTTCCATGGCAGCTAAACGTAAGTTTTGTTTTTTAACTACTCCACCCACCATTTGCCTTACGGTGCGTGCATTTCCGAAATGATTATCGCGTTTTTCGTACAAACCACTTAGGTAATTTTGCATATGCTCTGATGCTTGTGGAGACGCTTTCAACCCTTCCTGCTTTAATAAATTGTGCGCAATGGTAAGTAATTGCTCAGGTGCATAATCTTCAAACAAAAATGTTTTATCAAAACGCGATTTAAAGCCCGGATTGCTTTCGATGAACTGATGCATATTTTGCGGATAGCCTGCAACGATCACACCAAATTTTCCACGCTGATCTTCCATGCGTTTTAAAATTACTTGAATTGCTTCGGCGCCAAAATCGTGCGAAGAAGCATTATTTGCTAAAGCATATGCTTCATCAATAAATAATATTCCACCCATGGCCTCTTCGATCTTCTCGGCAGTTTTAATTGCGGTTTGTCCCACATATCCGGCCACCAATCCTTCGCGATCCACTTCTACACATTGTCCGCGCTCTAAAACACCAAGCGCTTTGTAAATTTTTGCCATGATGCGCGCCACCGTTGTTTTTCCTGTTCCCGGATTTCCGGTAAATACGGTGTGCAACGAGAATTTATTTACAACATCTTTTCCAGTTTCATTATAAAAGCGGATCAACTTCACCATCTCATTAATATCTTCTTTCACTTTATCCAAACCGATCAGCTCGTTCAATTCGCCCAAAGCCATTTGCAATTCCTTGTCGTTGATCACTAATTTGAGCTTCTTCTTTTGCTCTGCCAAAAATCCTACACGTAGGTCTTCAAGCGTAATTGTAGAAAGCTCTTCGTTGGTTAAGGCATTCATGTCAGGCGCTTTCATTAAACGCAATCCCATATCCATTTTTGCTTCATCAACCAATGCATTCACAAAACGTGCATTTCCAAAACTCTCATCGCGCTTACGATAAGCCTCGGTTAATTGCTCTTTTAAATAATCCTCAGCATCCTTTGCAAAATCAACCTGTCTGTTCTTTGCAGAGTATATTGCTATTTGATACAATTCTTCTGGTAAATAATCTTCAAAATGAAAATATTGTGTAAAGCGCGATTTTAATCCCGGATTACTTTCAATGAATGTTTTCATTTCTTTTGGATAACCAGCGCCAATAATGGCAATATCGCCCGGGCCATCACTCATCTCTTTCAATAGAGTTTCAATAACTTCCTTTCCAAAATCTTTGCTATCATCATCTGTACGTGCTAATGAATAGGCTTCGTCAATAAATAATATTCCTCCGCGCGCGCTATCAATTGCTTTTTTGGTTTTAGGGGCGGTTTGCCCTATAAATTCTCCAACTAAAGATGCGCGATCAACTTCTACCACATGTCCTTTTGTAAGCAAGCCCATTTTTTGGTAGATCTTACCTAACATTTTTACAATGGTTGTTTTTCCTGTTCCTGGGTTTCCTGTAAAAATACTATGCAACGATAATTTATCATTATCCTCAAATCCCTTTTCGCGACGAACTTTTGTAAAATTCAAATAGGTGATGTTCTCGCGGATTGATTTTTTTACGCCTTCCAAACCAATTAATCCATCCAGCTCTGCCAATAATTCATCTAGTGTTTTTGTATCACCATTATCGATCACATTTTTCTTTACATCACTTCCGGTGGTTCCAACGGCTAAAGTTTGTTCAATGCTCTTGATCAATTCCAATTCGCCTTCTTCATCGGCATCGGCGCAATTAAATGTAACCGCACCAACCAATACGTCGTTGAACACAACTTCTAAAGTATATTTATCATCTACCCAAGTTCCGCCGTCTTCTGTTCCCCAACCTCGTTCAATATAATAACTAAAATCAGCGCGATTATCTCCCATGTAAGCTCCATGTAAAATACTTGCTTTGGGCTGACCGGCATCATCAAAATAATTCAAATAAAATTCGTAGTTGTAATCTTGAGCTGTAAGATTCTTGAATTTTATTTCTGTCCAAATATAGCGCGTTGATTTTTTGTTGAACGTTTTTAAATATTTACGATTGCGCTGTTGCCAACCATTTGAATCGCCCTCAAATAATTTAATATGTTCGATCGTAAAATACGGATTGTGGTTATTGGTTACCTTTCCAACTTCGTTAATGTGAAATAATTTTTCGCCTATCATCACACCATCAATATAAGCTTGCCATTTGTACGAACCCTTGTTCCAATATTCTCCGGCTGTTGCATTTCCCCAACCATCGCGGAAATAAAATATATTCTCTTCCTTCTTTACCGTGATCGTTTCTTCTAAGCTGCAATGTTCTTTAGTTCCTTTCTCATCAACAGCCTTTAACGTAAGCTTTGCCGTCCAGTCCTCTTCGTCAAACAGTTTATTATAAATAGCCACTTCGCAACGCACATAATCTACTTCATTTTTATCAAAACTACTGCGGTAACGTTTTGCCGAATTTGCCATCCACTCATTGCTTGCAAAAGTATTCAGGCCTTTTAATTTAAATCGTTTTTCCATGCTCCTTAAAAATAGTACTTTGTTTTAAATATTCTCTGTCTTAAATTTACTGTGATTTTAATAATTTTAAATTATTTAATTTAGCACTCCACATAATTTAACATATGGAAGAATTACAACACATTTTATTTATTGATATTGAAACCGTTCCTCAAACGTATAAGTACGATGAATTAAGGGCGGAAACGCGTCAATTATGGGATTCCAAATGGCAGTACAGTAAGGATGTTACCGCCGAACAACAATACAACAAAGCCGGAATTTTTGCGGAATTTGCCAAGGTAATTAGCATTGGATTAGGCTATTACAATGGAAAAGAATTCAGAGTAAAATGTATTTCGGACGATGATGAGAAAAAAATACTAGCAGAGTTTGCTGAGTTGGTAGGTAACCATTTTAATAAAAAAGAACATTGCTTATGCGCGCATAATGGAAAGGAATTTGATTATCCTTTTTTGTGCCGACGTTTTTTGGTTAATGGCATGAAGCTACCAAAAATTTTACAGATCCAAGGCAAAAAACCTTGGGAGATCCAACATTTGGACACTATGGAATTATGGAAGTTTGGCGACTATAAAAATTATACATCGTTGAATTTATTAGCGCACGTTTTTAATATTCCCTCACCAAAAGATGATATGGATGGAAGCATGGTGAGTAAAGTTTATTATGAAGAAAAGAATTTGAAAAAGATAAATACCTATTGCATGAAAGATGTGATCACATTGGCAAGGGTGTACGGTCGATTTGTTGCGGCCGATGAATTGAAAGAAGAAAATATTGTGTATTTATGATCTGGTACAAAGAATATAAACTTGAAGATATAAAATGGATGCTAAAAGGCACCATGGCAGATCATTTAGGAATTGAGTATGTTGAGTTAAGTGGAGATTCAATAACGGCAACTATGCCCGTTGATGAAAGAACAAAACAACCATTTGGAATTTGTCATGGTGGTGCTTATGTGGTTTTGGGAGAAGAGTTAGGAAGTATTGCCAGCTATTTGGTAGTAAATCCCGAATTATTTATTGGTGTTGGCGTAGAGATAAATGCCAATCATGTAAAAGCAGTTACTTCGGGAAAAGTAAAAGGTATTTGCAAACCTATTCATATAAAAGGCAAAACGCATGTGTGGGACATTAAATTGTACGACGAAACAGGAGATCTTTGCTCGGTTTGTAGGTTTACGTGCCAAATTGTGCCAAGAAAAAATATTGAGGTAAAAAATACCTAACTTAGCCCCATTATATGGCGCACTTAAAACTAGCAATTATTGGAAATGGGAGTTGGGGAACTGCACTCGCTAAATTATTTCTAAACAATTCTGATCATATCCATTGGTTCATGCGGAAGCAAGAGGATGTTGATTTTATGAAAGCGTATAGCAATAATCCGCGCTATATTAGTTCGGTTGAGTTTGATACTTCCAAGATCAGCTTTTATACAGACATTAAAGCGTGCATTAAAGACTCAGAATTTATTGTATTGGCTGTTCCATCGGCATTTATTGCTGATACACTTTCTCCTTTGTCAAAAGAAGACCTTAAAGGCAAAACATTTTTCTCGGCCATAAAAGGCATTGTTCCTCAACATAATTTAATTGTTGGCGAATATTTAAATCAGATCTACGAAGTGCCATTCACTAATATTGGCGTTATTACAGGACCATGCCACGCCGAAGAAGTTGCTTTGGAAAAATTAAGTTACTTAACCATTGCGAGCCAAAATTTACAAAGCGCGCAAAAGATCAGAGATCTGTTAGTTTGTCGTTATTTAAAAGCAACAACCAGTGATGATATTTATGGCACAGAGTACGCTGCCGTTCTAAAAAATGTGATCGCGGTTGCAGGAGGAATTTGTCATGCTTTAGGCTACGGTGATAATTATTTAGCGGTATTAGTGAGTAATGCCATTCAGGAAATAAAACGTTTTGTGGATGCAGTTCATCCTATTGACCGTGATATTAAAGCGTCGGCTTATTTGGGCGACTTAATGGTAACAGCCTACTCGCAATTTAGCAGGAACAGAATGTTTGGAACCATGTTGGGCAAAGGTTATAGTGTAAAACAAGCGCAATTGGAAATGAACATGATCGCCGAAGGATATTATGCTGTAAAATGTGTGTACGAAATAAATAAACAGTATAATGTAGACATGCCAATTACAAATGCAGTTTACAGGATCATTTATCAAAAACAAGATCCCAAAAAAGAAATAGAGAACTTATCTAATTTATTATCATAGTTTGCGTTCCATTGCATTTACTATATCCGCATTATTTCATCCTTTATTAATGGCAAGCTATGCCTGCCTCCTTCTTTTTTTTGGCTTTAAAAATACCGTGTTCGAGTTGATGACAGCCAATAGCACCAAATGGCAAATTACCCTTACCGTTTGTGCTTTTACATTTGTATTGCCGGTGCTTAATATTTATTTGATGTACAAATTAAAACGTATTCAAAGTTTTACGTTGAGTGAACAAAATGAGCGCACATTTCCGTATATCATGACGGCGATATTTTATTTTGGATTATTCTATTTGTTTTACGATCTGCGTATTTGGGAAAGCATAAAACTATTTGTGTTGTGTGCGGGAACTGCCATTTTATTTACGGCAGTGATCAATTTGCGTTATAAAATTAGCGCGCACATGGTTGGGATCGGCGGCATTGTTGGTATGATGATCTCGTTAAGCATTTTATTACAATACGATCTTTTGCTTTTTATAATTGCTACCATTTTTATTGGGGGTGTAATTGGTTGGGCGCGTATTGTGCTTGAAGAACACAAGCCCTCGCAGGTATACACAGGTTTTTTATTAGGGGTAAGTTGCCAGTTGGTTTTGTTCTTACCTTTACAACAATTATCACTTAATTTTTAAATTGAATTTAGTTACAGGCGCCACCGGTTTATTAGGAAGTCATGTTGTATTAAAATTATTACAGCAAGGGAAAACCGTTGTTGCTGCTAAACAAAGTTCGAGCGATATTTCTAAGGTAAAACATTGTTTTTCGTACTATACAAAAGATGCCGAAGCACTTTTTAATAAGATAAAATGGGTAGATCTTGATATCACCGATGTATATTCTATTGAAGAAGCATTAAATGGTGTTGAGCATGTATATCATTGCGCGGGTTTTGTTTCTTTTCTAGAAAAAGACTTTCCTAAATTAACGTTGCTCAACGAAACAGGTACAGCCAATTTGGTGAATGGTTGTGTTGCAAAAAAAGTAAAGTCGTTTTGCCATGCCAGTTCATTGTCTACCATTAATAATGCCGATTACGAAGGCGAATTGAGTGAAAAGATCTTTTGGAAAACATCCGGCAAAGAAAGTTCTTACGCTATAAGTAAATATAATGCAGAGCGTGAAGTTTGGCGTGGAATTGAAGAAGGATTGAATGCGGTGATCGTCAACCCGGGTTTTATTCTAGCACCAGGATTTTGGAAACAAAGCAGCGGAAAGATCTTTGCCTTCTGTAAAAAAGGAAATATGTTTTACACCGATGGAAGCACGGCTTATGTGGATGTAAATGACGTTGTGGAAGTGATGGTGCAATTAATGGATAGGCAAATTTTTAACGAGCGCTTTATTTTGGTTGAGAATTCGTACACATTCAAGGATATTTTTACTCAAATTCAAAAAAAGTTTGGCAAAAATGCACCGTATATTAAAAGCGGAATTTATCTCTTACAATTAGGCAGAATTGCCGATGCAGTTTTGAGTGGAATTACCGGAAAGGATCGCGTTCTTACATCTAATACAATTCGAACAGCCATTGGACACAAAAAATACTCTAATTCTAAGGTAAAAAATGCCCTTTCTTTCTCATTTAAATCCATTAATGAGGTGTTAAACAGCATCTGTGATCACTACGAAAACGACCTCAGATCTGGCAAAATCTAAATTATTTTAGATAAAAGAGGGTTTTAATCAACAAATTCTTTGTATTTATAAGTTATTTACATACCTTGGTCTACTATAAGACGCGAGATATATGCACATTGCAGTTGCCGGTAACATTGGCTCAGGAAAAACCACACTAACTTCTCTCTTAGCAAAGCACTACAAATGGCATGCTCACTACGAAGATGCAGATGACAACCCCTATTTAAATGACTTCTACGAAGATATGCAGCGTTGGTCGTTCAATTTGCAGATCTATTTCTTGAACAACCGCTTCAATCAAATACTAGATATTAGGAAAGGAAAACACACGGTAATACAGGATAGGACCATATATGAGGATGCTTATATTTTTGCTCCCAACCTACATGCCATGGGTTTGATGACCACTAGGGATTACGACAATTACTTCTCTCTTTTTAAATTGATGGAAAGTCTTATCAAATCACCGGATCTTATTATCTATTTAAGGGCTTCGGTACCTACTTTGGTAAAGCAAATTCAAAAACGAGGAAGAGAATACGAGAATAGTATTAGACTAGATTATTTAAAACGATTAAACGAGCGTTACGAAGCTTGGGCAACATCTTACGAATCAGGGAAGTTATTAATAGTAGATGTAGATGACATTAACTTCAGTGAGAACAAGGAGGACCTAGGTAAAGTAATTCGATTGATCGACAGTAAACAAAACGGTTTATTCAAGTAAAATTGAGCGCTATATTAAATAAAGAAGCTGAGTTTTTTGATGTCCATTTTACGGAGTCCATCAAAACTATTACCGCTGCTAATTGCGAACTGATCATCGCCTATGATGGCGTTTTGAATACAGAGACCATTAGTAAACTGGAAACAGAGATCGAACAAAAGATCATCGACCTTGCCGTTCCAAAAGCAGCCCTTAAAAAAATATTCTTTATTTGTGTTGAGTCGTTACAAAACATGCTCATTCACGGACACAAAGATCTGAATGGTTCGCAACACAATTATTTTTTGGTTTACAAAAAAGCAAATCAGATCATCATACTTACAGCAAACTTAATTAGTAATCCTGCTATTCCTAAAGTGGATGGTGACCTAAAAACCATCAATTCATTTGAAGATCCGGCAGAATTGAAATCATATTATATCAATCACCTTGAGAAAAATGAGTTGAGCGAAAAAGGTGGTGCAGGTTTAGGATTTATTACCATAGCTATGAAAAGTGGTAACAAACTTAACTTTGCATTTGATAGAATTAGCGAGCTTCACTCCTTATTTAAATTAGAAGCAGCAGTAAATGTTGAATGATCGCCTCGATCCAATGCATTTAAATAAGTCTGTATTATTTCTCCCATCCTGGTACCCTACCCAACAAGATCCTACGCACGGAATTTTTATTCAAAACCATGCCAAAGCGTTAGCACGTTTTACAAAAGTTGTAGTTGTATACGCTTATAGTGTAAAGGGAACTACTGCAAACGAGATAAGTATAAATGAAGATGGAAATTTAACTGAGGTCCGCTTCGCCTATCCAAAAACAACTGTCACTATTCCCTTTGCAAAACACTATTCGCAGTTCACTAACTATGTAAATGCTTACAAACAATTATTGCAGTATTTAATTGATCATAACATCAGCGTTTCGGCCATTCAAGTCAATGTTGCATTCCCGGCCTCCATTGTTTTAAACTTATTCAAAGATCATTTTAAAGTGAAGCATACTCTTGTTGAACACTGGAGCGGGTATTTGCACGAAGATGGAAATTACAAGGGGCCAATTTTAAAACGCTATACAAAATACTGTTTTAAAAATGTCTCAAAAATTTGGTATGTTTCTGAAAGACAAAAACAGGCGCTTATTGCGCACGATCTTAAAGGTGAATTTGAATTACTTTACAATGCGGTTGACACTTCGGTTTTTAAAATAGATAGGAAAGAAAGAAAGAAGAAAACTACATTTCTTCACGTGTCCTCTTTAGTTGAACGCGAGAAAAATTTAAAAGGAACATTTGAAGCGCTTAAACTTCTACAAGATAAAGATCTGGGATTTGAATTGATCGTTATTGGTGGAAACGCCGAAAGTATTGCGGAAACAAAACTTTTACAAGAAACTATTGGCGTGCAACATGTAACTTACTTAGGCTATCAAACCAAAGAGAATATCAGCTCCTTTATGAATTGCTGTGATGCACTTTTATTATTTAGTCATTTTGAAGGAATGCCTGTGGTGGCCCTAGAAGCCTTGGCCTGCGGCTTGCCCGTGTTTGCATCGCAAGTTGGGCACTTACCACATTTAATTATAGATGAATTTGGAAGATTATCGCCTGTAAATGATGTGAATCAATTTGCAGGACATCTTGAGAATTTTATGAATAAGGATCACAACTTTAATTCAGAAAAGATGAACGCATTCATTTCCGAACATGCCTCGTTTGATGCGGTAGGGAAACAGATGTTTGATTTTTATTCCCGTTTTTAACCACGAAAGGCACGAAATTTTTTCACGAAAAGCACAAAATGTTTTCGTGGTTAAATAAGATTCGTTAACTCCACAAATTGCTCCACGCTTAATTGCTCCGGACGTTTATCAAATAAATAATTAGAAGTATCAGCGCCAGGTTTCAACATCGACTTTACCGAGTTGCGTATGGTTTTACGACGTTGATTGAACGACGTTTTTACTACCGTTTTAAAAAGCACTTCATCACAATTCAATTTTTTAACCACATTACGTTTTAATCTAATAACTGCGCTTTTTACCTTGGGAGGAGGAGAAAATACGTTTTCGTGAACGGTAAATAAATATTCTATTTCGTAAAATGCTTGAAGTAATACGCTTAAAATTCCATACACTTTTGAGCCCGGTTTTTCGGCCAAACGCTCGGCCACTTCTTTTTGAAACATTCCAACCACTACATCCACTTTATCCTTATGTTCTAAAACCTTGAACATGATCTGACTTGAAATATTATAAGGAAAATTTCCTATGACATTGAATTTTTTATCTCCAACAATTTTTTCGAGGTCAGCTTTTAAAAAATCTGCTTCTATTATCTTTTCGGCAAACTGTGGATACTTCTGTTTCAAAAAAGGAATAGAATCTCTATCCACATCTAAGGCAAAGAAATCAGGCCTTTCAATTAAATGTTTGGTGAGCACTCCAGTTCCAGGACCTACTTCTATCAAAGCATTTGGCGAATTTTGCTCGAGCATAGCATCCACAATATTTCGCGCAATGGTTTCATCAACCAAAAAATGTTGTCCTAAATGTTTTTTTGCTCTAATTGGTTGTGTCATTAATCGATCACCTGAAGTAAAGTACGGAAAGCAGTATACTTATCCTTGAATTTTTTTGTATGATCGGCCTGTAAAGTAGGCGCATGTTCCTTTTGATAACGTTCAATATCCACCATTTCGAGGAATTTATATTGCATGGAATACGTATGCCCTTCATCCTCTACATAAAGCACTTTCACCATCTGGCTATCCACAAAACAGCCTGTTTTCATTACTTCCGGGATGTGAATTTCCTTCATCCAATTCACCCATTCGGCATGAACATCATCGGTAATATTTACGGTAACATTGTAAATGAACATGGTGCAAAAGTACAATAATTTCCCTGATAAATTAGCCTAAAATTTACCGGATTATTTGTATTTTTAGAAGGTAAAACCTTGATGATACTTGGTTTGAGGAATATTATGAAAACAAATTTTGTTGAAGAATTAAAATGGCGTGGAATGTTGCAGGATATCATGCCTGGAACTGAAGAATTATTGACCAAAGAAATGGTGAGTGGTTATATTGGTTTTGATCCTACTTCCGATTCACTTGGAATTGGCAATATGGTTCAGATCATGACGCTGTTGCATTTTCAAAAAGCCGGACATAAACCAATTGCTTTAGTTGGTGGTGCTACCGGAATGGTGGGCGATCCTTCAGGAAAATCGGCTGAACGTAATTTATTGGATGAAGCTACTTTGAATCATAATATTGCTTGTCAGAAAAAACAATTAGAGAAATTTTTGGATTTTAACGCGGGTGTAAATTCTGCTGAGATCGTAAATAACTATGATTGGTTCAAGAATTTCAATTTTTTGGAATTTATAAGAGATGTGGGAAAACACATTTCGGTAAATTATATGTTGGCAAAAGATTCGGTGAAAAATCGTTTAGAGAACGGAATGAGTTTTACAGAGTTCAGTTATCAATTGGTACAAGGCTACGATTTTTATTACCTCTGGAAGAACAAAGGAATTAAATTACAAATGGGTGGTTCTGATCAATGGGGAAATATTGTTACAGGAACAGAATTGATAAGAAGAAAAGCGAGCGGAGAAGCGTTTGCTCTAACTACTCCTCTCATCAAAAAAGCTGATGGAACAAAGTTTGGAAAAACCGAAGGTGGAAATGTATGGTTAGACAGAAACAAAACATCGCCTTATAAGTTCTACCAGTTTTGGTTGAACTCAAGCGACGAGGATGTGAAAAATTACATCCGCATTTTCACTCTGTTAACTAAAGAGGAAATTGAAAAATTGGAAGCTGAGCATGCAACGGCACCGCATTTACGCGCTTTGCAAAAAGCATTAGCAAAAGATATCACCATTCGTGTGCATTCAGAAAGTGATTACAATGCTGCTGTAGAAGCCTCACAAATATTGTTCAGTGGAACTATAGAGGATCTTGCAAAACTATCTGAAGAATTATTTCTGGACATTTTTGATGGCATTCCTTCATTCGATGTTTCTTCATCTGAATTGAACAATGGCATCAGCCTAGTAGATCTTTTAGCAGAAAAAACAGCCATTTTCCCTAGCAAAGGTGAAGCACGAAAAATGTTACAAGCCGGTGGTGTAAGTTTAAACAAGAACAAAGTAGAAGACATACAAATGGTAGTTAACTTAAATAATACCATCAACAAAAAATACATTTTGATACAAAAAGGAAAGAAGAATTACTTTTTGTGTAAGTTGAACTAACATGGCTTTAAAGCAATCGCAATATTTAAAACTTCAGCAAAAATTATTGCCTCAGCAAATTCAGCTGATGAAGTTATTGCAATTGCCTACCATGGCTCTTGAAGAACGTATCAAGGAGGAATTAGAATTAAATCCCGCTTTAGAAGAAAACGACGAAAATTTTAACGAAGACGATATTGCTAACAACGAGGATAGCGATAACGATACGGATATAGAGCTGGACGATAATGGTGATATAAAAGAAAAAGAAGTAGAACGTATTGATGATGAAGTTGGCATTGAAGATTACATGGGCGATGATGAGCTTGATTCGTACAAATACGAAATAAGTAATAAAGGGGCCGATGATGAGACGCGAGAATTTGTGGTGGTGGAAGGTCCTGATTTTCATAATCTATTAGAGCAACAATTAGGTTTACGTGAACTCAATGAAACAGAATATACCATTGGCGTTTATATAATTGGCTGCATTGATGAAGATGGCTATTTACGCAGAGAAATAGACATGATCGTTGATGATCTTGCTTTTAATTATAACATCACATCTAACGTACAAGAGATCGAAAAAGTTTTAAAGACCATTCAAAGTTTTGATCCACCGGGTGTAGGCGCACGAACTATTCAGGAATGTTTACTGATACAATTAAATAGAAAAACCGAGCAAACCAAAGATGTATTGCAGGCCATTGAGATCGTAAAAGATCATATGGAGGAATTCAGTAAAAAACATTACGAGAAGATCCTCAAAAAAATGAACATTAGCAGCGAGGAATTAAAAGAGGTAATAGATGTGATCACACACTTGAACCCTAAGCCGGGCGATACAGATATCAAATCTAATTCGCACAGCGAGATAGTTCCTGATTTTCTTGTAAGCGTTACTGATGGAAAACCCGAGTTCTCTATCAACTCGCGTAATATGCCCGATCTGAAGATCAGTAAGGAATATTTAGAGATGTTGAAGGAATATTCCAGACAAAAAAATAAGGACGGCAAAGAAGCCACCACATTCATTAAAAGTAAAATTGAAAGTGCGCAATGGTTCATTGATGCGTTGAATCAAAGGCATTTAACTTTAATGTTATGCATGCAGGCCATCTTGGAATTTCAGGAAGAGTATTTTATTACAGGCGATGAGAGTAAATTAAAGCCTATGATCTTAAAAGATATTGCCACCAAGGTTGAAATGGATATCTCCACCGTTTCACGTATGGCCAATAGCAAATACGCGCAAACACCTTATGGCACATTTTTACTCAAAACATTCTTTAGCGAAAGTATGAGTACAGATAGTGGTGAAGAAGTAAGTTCGCGTGAGATTAAAAAGATACTAAAAGATTGTGTTGACGCTGAAGATAAACA
Source organism: uncultured Akkermansia sp. (assembly GCA_964474925.1). GTDB lineage: Bacteria > Bacteroidota > Bacteroidia > B-17B0 > Aurantibacillaceae > Aurantibacillus. The sequence continues at coordinate 13,523 of CAYYUS010000007.1, forward strand.
CAAACCATTAACCGATGATGCGTTGTGTGATATCTTAAAAGAAAAAGGTTATAACATTGCCCGTCGTACCGTGGCAAAATATAGAGAGCAATTAGATATTCCTGTGGCGAGGATGAGGAGGGAAGTTTAAATGAAAGAGCAGCGTCTCCACTATTTCTTGCAACTCGATGGTTTAAGGTGTTTTGCTATCATTTTTGTTATGATAGGTCACTGGATCAGCTGGGAATCAACTAATGAGTTCATGAAACACGCTCCTTGGGGTCACGGCGTTATTCTTTTTTTTGTTTTAAGCGGTTATTTGATCAGTAATATATTATTTGAACAAAAAGAAAAAATAGACGCCGGAATAAACACGATCAAAGGGAGTTTAGCAACATTTTATTTTAGGAGATCCATAAGGATCTTTCCCATTTACTACCTTCTCATCTTCTTTTTATATTACATCAATTTTGCCAATACACGCGAGATATTCCCGTGGTTATTGACCTATACCTCCAATATCCTACAATGTATAACAGGAGAGTACACAGGCAATTTTAATCACTTTTGGTCTCTTGCCGTTGAGGAACAGTTTTATCTCATATGGCCCTTCATTATTTTCTTTGTTAGCCCTAAAAAGATCTTTAAAGTGATCATTGCTTTTATGATCATTTCCTTTGTTTCAAGAGTTACTTGTACATTAATAAGTCCGAAGAATTGGATGTTAGCTGCATACTTCACTCCCAACCTTTTTTTACCACTCTGCTTAGGGGCCCTTATTGCGTATGCCAAACGTTACAACCTAAAGCTAGTGCAATTATTAGATAACCGTTTACTTTTGTATGGCGGTGTTGGTGTTTACGCGTTGTGCTATTACTTTCTTCATTATAAAAATTACACGTATGTTTTCGACATGGTGCTTGATGAATACCTTTATGCCATCGTTTGTACTTTTATAGTCTATAGAGCTTCAGAAAATAAATTCACTTTTATATTTAAGCGCGTTCTCGAACACGACGCTATCGTTTTCATCGGCAAGATATCTTACGGTTTATACATTTATCATTTGTTTATCGGGACCCTGTTTTGGGATCATTTGTCGAAAGAATATAAAATAAATATTGGGGACCCCGGTGTTATGTGGGCAACTTATTTTGTTTTAGCATTCATAGTGGCAATTAGCTCATATTACTTTATAGAAAAGCCCATGAATCGATTGAAAGAAAGATTAAGATATTAATTCTTGGTCATCTTTTTTTCCAAAATAATCATATCGATAAAACATAAAAAAACTGCTCGTAAAAAATCTTTATTTTCTAATGTAACAACATCTACCTCAACTTATAAATTATCAATCCGCGGTGATACATGATAATATTATCTTTTAGATCATTTGGGTAAAACTTATTGAAACGTGCCGAATCATTTAGAACAAGGTATTTAATGGCGGGATTCTTTATGTAACTATCAACCTCTTCCGCCGACGTCCAACTCATGATTGTAACGCCAATTTGATCCATTAAATATAAACTACCACAATAACTCTCGTCAAATGCACTTATAAATTTATCGGTACGTTTAATGCCGGCTTTTCGCAACTTAGGTTCCAGATCCTCATAAGCACTAAAATCTCCCGACCAATAGTGAACTGCCCTTGAATTCCTTTGCTCATACAGTTTCTTACAGTACACCAAGCTTTCCTTTAGGTTAAAGAATAATACCAAAACAAAAACAAATCTTACTACAGCAAAGTGATCATCGGCGAATCTACACACCATCTCACCCAGCGTAAGTAATAAAAAGAAGAATGTTGGCATAATAGCGATCATGTAATAATCATGATCTCTGAATTGATTAAGGAAAAAATAAATATAAAAGCATGCTCCAACAGCATTTAAGATCGTTATTGTGAATAATATCCTATTCGCATACTTCATGAAAATGAATATCAAAACAGCTGCGATGATCAAAAGTACATATCCTTCATATGAATAATAATATTGTAGCCAAAGATTTGTTACAAACTCCATCACTTTATCAAATGCTTTCCAACTATCAACCATGATTGGTTTTAGTGCGAACGATTCATAATCATAATGTTTAGAAAGCCAACTTGCATAAAAATACCAAGTGGATGAGGCTAATATTCCAATAGCAACCGCTTTTAGAATTCTCTTTCTGCTCCTAAAAATATGCTGTCCCTTTTCTGATCTGAAAAATTTTAACTTGTCAAGTATAACCAGGCAAATAATAATTACAAATATGAGGAAGGCAACCGCTTTTATTAAGGTTGCTAGGGCGGCAAAGGTTACAAACAAATTAAGATCGATCTTTTTATCCGTTCTTAAAAATTTGAAAAAGAAATACCACCCTATTAGAAGTAAACCTAAACTTGGAGCATCCGGCATAAAATTAGGAGTATAGATCAAAAATACCGGCGACAAACAAACCGCTATGGTCAGCATAGCCGAAATAATACTACTTTTTACGAATTCATTAGAGAGCTTGTAAAAATAAAAAAGTCCAAACACGACGATGATGAGTGAAATGAGTTTTAAGTACATTTCATTAAACCCAAACATCTTATACATCACCGCACCCATGTAATAAATTATAGGGAACTCAACTCCTGTTATTCCTTCACCTTTTATATACCTTTGAATTTTTGGTTTAAAAAAATTCATGTCGGTCTTGTAATAATTTAAAGCTATAGATGCCCTTTGAGTTTGTGCAGAAATATGGATATAAGCCGGACGTTCATGAAGATGTTTGTAGATACCTACATACTTAAAAATGAAAAAAAATGCCACAAAGAAAATGGCGATGCTTGCTACTCGGCGATGTGTAAAACTGAATAGATCGTAAACCTTCTTGGTTTTTAAATTAAATGCGGCTATCGTATTTTTAAAAGCAGCTAACATCCTATTGTTTTACTTTTATTTTCACGTGAAGAGTATCAAGGTCAAAATTTTCTGCAGTTGGCCCGGGCAAATATGCAAACACATCTATGCGATAATATGGGTCTTGCCAAGCTTCGCGTTGAATAACAACACTGTCTTTAAACTCACACCATGTGTTAATGTCTGTAAAAACATATCTAATATTTCTGCCGGTCCATCCCTGTTGTACATCTTTTTTTGAACCTACTGTAACAACTATTGATGCGTTTGAGTGAGGATAACTTGTTCTGGCCTTACCGCTAAAAACAACTTCGATCAGTTTATCCCTTACGTCATCAGGCGGGTAATACGTGTACATCATTCCAAACGAACCTTTATTACTCAATCTTGTAAAAAATAAATTGGTAATGGAATCTTTTATAATGGTATCGTTCCTGCGTATTGATGCTTGAGCGGGTAATGACCTTGAATGTACAGTGCTAAACTTATCTTCACAAGATACAATGGAAAAAAACAATGCTAAAAAAATGACTATCCTTCCCATTAAGAAAATTATATCACCATCTCCTTAACATTCTCGCCGATCACTAATTTACCTGCTGTAGCTTTTTTAATGTCGTCTACCGTAACACCGGGTGCAGTTTCTATGAGTTTAAATCCACCTTCAGGAAGTACATCATACACTCCTAACTCGGTAACTATCTTTTTTACACACTTAATACCGGTTAAAGGAAGGTCGCATTTAGACAATAATTTTGACTGACCTGCTTTGTTAACTTGTTGCATGGCCACAATAATATTTTTAGCGCTTGCTACAAGATCCATGGCGCCGCCCATTCCCTTTACCATCTTACCAGGTATTTTCCAGTTGGCGATATCACCATTTTCGCTAACTTCCATTGCACCTAAAATTGTAAGATCTACTTTTTGCGCACGGATCATTCCAAAACTCATAGCACTATCAAAAATAGATGCGCCATGTAATAAGGTTACCGTTTGTTTACCGGCGTTAATTAGATCGGCATCTTCTTCTCCTTCAAAAGGAAAAGGACCCATACCCAAAATACCATTCTCGCTTTGTAATTCAACGCTCATGTGCTCTGGAATATAATTTGCAACCAGGGTTGGAATACCGATCCCTAAATTCACAAACATTCCGTCTTTTACTTCCCTTGCAATGCGTTTTGCAATACCGTTCTTTTCTAACATAAAATTTCTAATTTAATTTTTCTTCCTAACTGTTCTTTGCTCTATTCGCTTTTCGTAATTACTTCCTTGGAAAATACGATGCACATAAATTCCAGGAGTATGAATTTGATCGGGATCTAATTCTCCGGCCGGAACTAATTGTTCTACTTCTGCCACTGTAATTTTTCCTGCCATAGCCATCATTGGATTAAAATTACGAGCCGTACTTCTAAATATTAAATTTCCTGCTGTATCACCTTTCCATGCTTTTACAATAGCAAAATCTGCTTTTTAAGCCAATTCCATT
>CAYYUS010000008.1:0-17752 GCA_964474925.1 uncultured Akkermansia sp.
AAAATAAAGCCCGCTTTTTTTGATCACATCCACAATTTTACCAGACGCTCTGTCGGGCAATAAATAATTGCCAAACCTATACGTTAAACGCGATGTATCTAACACACTATTAAAATAAAAAAAACCGCCAAAAGTTGCGCAAATTTTAGAGTTCGCTAAACGTTCCATATAGTTTGGCCGATGCCTTCCACCATTCTCTGACAACATAATTCCATATTTTGTTCCATCATATGCGCTAAAATCAAACTCATCCGTTCTTTCATCTAATGCATACGTTAATTTCAACTCTTTCAAGTAGTTTGTTGCATAATTTCTAACCGTATGTCCATAGCGGAAATTACACAATATCTTGCTTTGCCGATTGGCAAAACCATTTGAATATAATTGTGAGAGCTCAATGATCTCATCGGATAACCCAAATGCCCATGAAGAAACACAGTTTGAAGGATACTGTCGCCCTGCGCTTTTCTTATGTAAAATATAATCAAACTTTTTTGACATTTTTGAAAACAAAGGCGTGAAAAAACTATCGTTTTGTTCTATTAATACCTTTATTGTTTTCCTTGAATTCATTAGTTCGTTATCAAACGGATACTTATAGTATTCGCATAATCCGGAAAATACATTCACGTGGCAATCAAGTGGAGCTACTTCCGTATTACAATTAAATAAATAACTATCTTTTAATCCTTTCCAATAATTTCTGTTTGAATATATCTCATAGCCCAGTTTTTTCAATCCTTGTGCTAATGGAATATAGTCGTATTGATATACGGGATGAAACTTATTTCCTACAGAAGGGTCAACAATATGAAAATAAACTCTCTTTGACATTTACAGTAATACTGAATCTACTTTATGAACCAGTTCACTAATAGAGAACTGTGATACATTAAAACTTAACGGAAACTCCTTTGCATCACTTTTTGATATGGTTTTAAGAACGTCCTCTTCTTTTCCAAATTCAACATGAAAGCCTAATTGCTGATTTTTGACATAATTTGATGTAGCTCCAGGCTTTGAAAAAACCAGCATTTTTTTCCTGAACTTTATGTATTCACAAAATTTAGTGCTAAGTGAATAATTAATATCATCCGTTAAAAACAGCATTCCGTAATCTGCCTGATCAATAATTGCATTTACTTTATTTAATGGCAAAGAACCGTGAACAAAAAACTGCTTTCGAAGCTCGTACTTGCTAATAATTTTGCTGATAAACTCATCCTGTGGCCCTAAAAAATAAAAATTGATATTTTGAAACATATCATTTTTTTGTAGCACTATGCAAAGTGATTCTAACAAATAGCTTGCTCCTTTATAAAACGACCCGGCAAAAACAAGATTGATCTTCTCTCTATCCAAAATGAACGGAATTTGTTCATCCACTTCCATATCATTGACATCAAACCCATTTGGGATGGTAATGAACTTATCAGAACTATCATTATATAATCCTTTGAAATAATTTGTAATTTCATCACTTACAGTGATTACTTTATCGTAAGACCTAAAAACATTTCTTTCTTTTTCCTGTTCAAATTCAAATCTTTTTTTTGAAATGGAGGTAAAGCCATAAGCAGATGTATTGCTGGTCCATGGATCTCTGATATCAGCCACTAAATTTATAGTTGAAAAACATTTCTTTATATCAACACCGTATGAGAACAGGGAGAATGGAGCACCTGTTATAATAACATTATTAACTTTATGATCTTTTATAATGCGTGATGCAGTATTTATTAATTGATCTCTCCAAAAAATAGTTCTATCGTAATAATTTCCTTTACTAAACAGCTTTACAAAAAACAAGGAGACCCTATAACTGATCCTCCCAAAAATATCATTAGGAAAAACTATTAATGAAGTTGGGTACTTTAAAGGCATTTGGTATTTTGTAATATGCTGCATTTCATTACTCCATTCAGATTCATACTTAAATGGATTTTCAGAACTGATCACAAACACTTGACGCCCCATTTTTGCCAACTCCTTTGAAAATTTCACCCATCGCCGTCCTCCTATTCCCGGGAATGGAGGAAAACCATAGCAAATTATTAGTACTGGACTTTTAAGTGATGACTCCAATAGTTTACTGTGTCCGCTTACGGATAAAAAATTTTACGAACGGCTTTACTTTCTTTATTACTTTAAAATATAGGTCCCAATAATTATCAATACTTGGATAATCGGTATGCTTTTTAATTGGGGCTTTTAAATAGTCGTCAAATTCCTCCACGGTTAGATCAAGCTTTTTTAATACAAACTTTTTATCCTCTTCAAATAAAGCATTATCATATCCTTTGGTGGCATATTGCTTAAGTGCCTCTTCACGGCTAAGTTGGCCCGCTTGCACAAGTACCGACAAATGAAATTGTCTCTTATCGATTCGGAATTTCTCCTTTAATATATATCCTTGATAAAACCTCGTAAAGATGTTCTCATAATGCTTCCCTCCATAATCACGCCATTCAAATTCCTTTGTGATTATTTGCTTTGCATTTTCTTTATTGAATTCTATGTAATTTAAAGGATACAAATACTCAAGTTTCTTATCAATATACCGCTGTTTGATAAAACTATAGGCCGGGAAAGTTTTTAGTTTTACTTTGCCAAATTTTCGATGGATCGCCTTTATATTCACAATGTCCATTTTTGTATGTCGCCAAGATCTAGGCAAATATGTGCCTTCTGTTCTCACATTATGTCCCGTCATCACATATTTTACACCATACTCCTCTGCTACTTTATAGGCGGTAGTTATTAAAGCATAATCATATGGTAATTCTAGGTCAACAACACCCGCCTTCATAAATGACAATTGAAGATCTTTGATCTCATTCCAATCAATTACCAACGTATAAAGATCATAACCACTCTTCGAACAAACATTTTCAATATTCTTTACAGAGAGTTCCGTATTCCAACCATTATCACAATGCACAAGTAATGGCCTTAAACCATGCTGTTTAGCTAATAAACACAAATAGGTGCTGTCTACACCACCGCTTAATCCTATGATACAATCGTACTTTTTAAACTTTCCCTCTTCTTTGATCTTTGCGAATTGCGACTTTAAATATTCCGTTGCTTTTGACCCAATAGGCAATTTTGAGATGGCTGTATCAAAGTTATAGCAATGATTACAGATCCCATTGCTGCTAAACTTTAGATCAGGATCATTTTCGCTGTCCATGATACAACACTTACATTGCTGCATATACTCTGAATTGAATTATTGTATTTAAAGAAACTAAAAAGTTATTTCTACCTGTGACATCCAAAATTATTTCTGTTCTAAATTTCAGATGTTTCCATATTAGCATCAAGAATATCCTTAACATAAGCGCGACCTCCCGGAATATTGATCCATTCCTTCGCATAAGTTTCCTCAATTTGAGTACCATTTAAAATATGATCTATCCACTTGTGGTAATATTTTGGAACCTGAGCATTATTTTTTAGGCCGCTTATAAATTCCATATCCTTAAATCCCATTTGCTGCATCAAACTAAACAACGTTTGCACACTATATTCATTCACATGCTCTCCTGCTTGTGCTCTAGTTGGTGCAAAATACTCATCTTCAAGTATGGCGTAAAATTTTTTGTCTTTTACAAAGAACTGATAGGTCTTCTCGGCGGCAATGCCCACGGCTTTATCCATCTTTAAAGCATAAATGATCTTCCGCAAGGGCGTTTTCAATGCCTTTAATATTGGGTTGCTCCTAAGAGAATCTGTTGCTCTCTTTTTATCAGGGCTCCATAAAACCAAAGTTGCCGAAAGCGATGTTGGATTAATTACAACGTGTGGCTCCCAAGCATCAACGGTATGTAAAGGCTTTTGTTGCTGTGTAAAATGCTCTCTTATTCTTAAATTGACCTGCTTCGTGTCTTTATCAATTCTAAAATCCTTTTCAAACAACATTGCTTCATAACCTGAACCAAATGCTGCATAAGTAGTTAAGATGTAATTATTATGATGGTGTATAGCAGAAGCCATTACACCTGGCTCATGTGTTTTTAATGGTGTGAACAAATGAACTTTTAAATAAAAATCATCGCATTCATAAACGTAAAAAAATGGTATTTCATACATGGTCCATTTTCTATTCAAATATTCCTTGTCAGTTAAATTTCGTTTAAATACTTCAGTCCAAAATTCAAGATCACCCGACATTTGCTTGAGTAAATTGCCTGAACGTTTATGGAACTCACCTCTATCCACACATTCCTCATTTAACCTAATAATTTGTTCTACGTATTTATTTGCTTTCATAGGTATATAATTACATGGTTATTCTTTCTACGCTCAAACATTCCAATAAAAAGGTACTACATTCATACTTCATTAATTCAAATTCGACACGAATAGTTTCATGTTTTCGGTAGCACAAAACGTTTTAGACCAAAACTCAACAACTCCCTTTCTGAATTCATGAGTATTCATTGTTGATCCTTTAAAATCGGAAATACGTTTCGCTGCCTCCACAAAATTAAGATCCTTATCAATTAAAATGCCGGTTTGCGAATTTACTATTTCGTCGCATCCTCCCACATTAGTAGCCATAAGTGGAATTCCAAAGCTTATCGCTTCCATCATACTAACAGGTAAACCTTCCGTTTCACTTACACTCAAAAATAAATTTATAGGCGTGCTTCCATACAAATCCATAATAGCTTCATGTGTCATCTCACCCTTTAATTCAACATCTACTAAACTATTAGAGCTATTTAATTCTTTAATATTAACATTCAAAAGTGGCGTTGTAGGATCTTGGTCATCCGCCCTTCCTATATGTATCCATTTAACTTTAAAACTTAAGTGTTTCAATATTCCAGGTATAAGGTACACTCTTTTTATATTTCTTATATGAGAACAACTTACTATTGTGAATACCTCATTCTGGTCTATTCTGTTGAGAGGTCTTGGCAAGGTACCTAAATAATTACAGCCGATCTTATGTGCAAATTTAGGATATCTATCTTTAAGATATTTTTCGCCTTTTTTTGAAACTGAGAACACCTTATCAATGTAATTTAATTGGTATGATCTAAATGGGATACGTTTTAATTTCGGAACTCTTTCTTCATACAGATCTGTTCCGTGTACCCTAGTATAATACTGTGCGCGCGGAAACTTTTTTGATCTTTTTAAATGCGAAGACGCTAAAGAAAGGCTGGTGAACCAAAATGAATAAAAACAAATAGAGTTACTTGATGATTCAGAATCAACGATCTGATCGATCTTTTCAGATATATACAGCGTTCTTAAAAACATACTGTAATTATCTTTTACTTTAGTGGCATTAAAAAAATACCTGCCCGACAAAATAAATTCATTGAACAACCATTTTGAATAAGCTAAAGAGCGTAGAAAATACTTTTTGGTTGAATAGGAATCAAAGGAAATAACATTGCATTTAATATTGGGATTTGAGTAATTACTGTTAGCATTTGTGCTAATTACTATCACTTTTTTAAAATGCTCCGATAAAAGCTGTAGGTCAAGTCTCTCAAAAGAAGTATCAATGTTCTCTATTAAATAGATCAGATCGGTATTTTTAGGGTCAACTTGCACTTTTCAATTTATAATTATCCCATCGATATGGTAACAACGAATATTTTTCAAAAAACTGATCACTGCTTATGGAAAAGGCATTTTTTAGTAAGGTCAACAATTCCTGTTCTGAATTCGCGCTTATTCCCTTCAACCGTTCATCTGTAAAATAGTTCTCAAGATAACCCATAGGTGCAAACAAAGTTTTGTACCCACCGTATAATCGTTCTATCTGGGAGCTGCTAAAACCCGAAACGGAAACTTCCGCTAAATGCAGTAGAGATTTAGACGGTTTATCTAAAGGGGCAAATTCAACTTTTGAACCAAACTTAGTGCTGTAATAATTTTCCGCGAACGCTAAGTTTTCATCATTTTTCTTTTCAAGTGGATGCAAATAAATAATTACTGAAAGGTCTTTTTCTGTCATTAAGATGTTCTTTAAACAATCTATTAATTCGTATTCAGCTTTCCAATCATCATCACCTGTTTGATTAGTGAACTTTAGATGAGCTCTAAGTGCAGATGCGCTGCTCATAAAACCAATTGCTTTATTACGCCTTTCTTTAAAACCTTCTCTGTTGATCTCAATTTCCTGAAAATTCAGTGGTGGCCACAGATCTGTTTCCTCAACTATCCAGTTATGCTTCAGATCCTCATACTCCTTTAATTGATATGGGGTTGTAAACACAACTTTATCTGAGATCACATTCTTATAAAAAAACCGTATTGGATTACTTGAAGGCACTAACGTCGTTTTAATTTTTAATCTCGTCTGCAAAAAATGGCATAAAAAGGTTATATCCTTCTCGTATGCCATAATTACAATTAATTCCTTGCACGCATTCTTCTTTAAATACCAGGCGATCAACAGATTTTCAGTTAACTCCAATAAAATAATTGATCGCTTTGCACGTTGACTACTGAACAAACATCCAATAGCAATATAGAGAAAAATTAAGTTTAGATAAAGGAAACAGATAAGCCTGTACCATTTTGGTATACAATTTACTAATGTGCTTCTTATTACAAAATTAAATTTCCTGCCAACATTGGCTTCTATATAATAAGTAATACTGTCCATAAAATCCACAGTACCCTCATAAACAAATAATTCTCTTCCCTTTACCAACTCCATTTTTTTTGATGTGAATAATAGTCGGGTAGCTTTTTTGTAATTTCTGAAAATATTAACGAATAACGTTTCTTGATCTCGTGAATACCTATAAGTGAACTTATTGAAAAGGTCATAGATAACCATTTTTTCTTTCCTTCTTACGAACACTGAAAGTAATAGGCAACGTAAAAAAAATAAATAAGTATTCGGTAACAATTTATATTAAAGATATGATTCGCTCCTTTGCTTTGTATTTGGAAATAAACAAATGGAGGTTTTGAAATACTACAACCGGATGGAGAATACAATATTGAATATAGGCTATGGATCTTTTTAAGCCGTTAGTATAGTTTGATCGGAAAAATAATAACATGTTAACTATAGCATCAACTTTTTTAGTGAGGCCGGATCGTATAAGATCCTCTTTATGTAATAACCGTCTTTTATACATCATCACTATTAGATCATGGCCCACAAGTGCTTTAGGATCTTTGTGTGTAGATGTAACCGAATTTGGATTTGCTCGGTAATAATACAAGGCTTCATTTACGTTAGCAACCTTAAATTCAGTTATAATTTGCGAAAACCAATAAATATCCTCTGAACCTATTCGATCGAAATACAAATTATACGATCCAATTTTATCTATAATTTCTTTTCTGATCATTAATGCCGATCCTGTAAATACAGTTTTATGATTGGCGAAATTTTCTTTGATGTGTTTATGATCAAGTGGAAATTGTGTTCGGTGAAATTCAAGTCCATTAGCATCGATCTTAATTACATTTGAACCAACACACGCCACTTCTGTGTTCTCATTTAAATAAAGCAATAGCTTCTCCAGTCTCCTTTCATCGCTATAGTCATCAGCATCTTGAAACGAAATATATTCGCCTCTACATTGCTTAAACAATAGGTTCGATGCTTTTAAATATCCTAGATTGGTTGTATTGTGAAATCTTTTTATTCGTTGATCAGTAAACGAATCAATTATTTGTTTGGTATTATCGGTTGAGCAATCATCAGCGATCAATAATTCAAAATTTGAATATGTTTGGCTCAAAATACTATCTATCGCTTGTGCTATATATTTTTCACAGTTATAAGCAGGCATGAGTATTGAAATTAAATTATTGGTCATAAAATTTAATAACGGCATCAGTAATAAATTCAATCTCTATCTGACTCAGTTCATAAAATAAAGGTAAGCGAACAAGACATTCAGAATATTTGTCAGCCATTGGCAAATTTCTACCATCATGTTTACTGTTGTAATAAGGACTCTTGTGTAAAGGCAAATAATGGAAAACGCTTAGAACATTTTTAGTCCTCAAATATTCAATTAGTTTTGTTCTTTTACTAAGTGAATTTAATATAAGATAAAACATATGAGCGTTATTTGTAGCATACTCAGGAATTACTGGTAAAATGAAATTTCCCTTACTTACTTTGCTTAATTTGCTCAAATATGTATCCCAGATCAAACGTCGTTTTTCTTGAATCTTATTGCTATTTTCAATCTGTGCATACAAAAAAGCGGCAATTATCTCACTAGGTAAAAATGAAGATCCTATATCAACCCACCCATATTTATCTACTTCACCCCTAAAAAAAGAAGAACGATTAGTTCCTTTTTCCCTGATGATCTCGGCGCGTTTAATAAATCGTTCATCATTAATCACAAGCATTCCTCCTTCACCAGAAATAATATTCTTAGTCTCATGGAAAGAAAATGTTGCCATATGTCCAATAGACCCTAATGGCCTTCCTTTATAATAACTGTCAATTGCCTGCGCAGCGTCCTCTACAACAAACAAATCATACTTCTGTGCTAATTCTATGATCTTATCCATATCGCAGGCAATACCTGCATAATGAACCGGCAAGATCACCTTTGTTTTTGGTGTGATCAAAGCCTCGATTTTATCCGCATCTATATTAGGATTTTCCGTGCCTGAATCTGCAAAAACTATTTTTGCACCTCTAAGAACGAATGCATTTACTGTAGAAACAAAGGTGTATGAAGGCGCGATTACTTCGTCGCCTTCTTTAATATCCAACAAAATGGCAGCCATTTCCAAAGCATCCGTACAACTTGTGGTAAGTAGTGCCTTTTTGAATCCGTATTTGCTTTCGAAGAACTCATGACATTTCATAGTAAACATGCCATCTCCTGAAATTTTACCTGACTCAACTGCTTCAGCAATGTATTTTGTTTCGTTGCCCGTTAAAAATGGCTTATTGAATGGTATCTTCATGTAAATCGTGTTCTAAATCTTCTCAATGGGAGCAAAGATGTACCCAAATCATCTTTCAAATTATTTATTTGCAAAAGACCCTGTCCACAAACAACTACTGGAAATCCATTTGACATGAATATAACTTTCCCCGATTTTCTATTCTCTACCTTTACATCTTCAACATCAACAGCCTCAATAACCCTTACCATCTTTCCATCCATTGTTGTAGATGCGCCATTGTATGGAAATCCTACGGCGTCAATGAATCGTTTAATACAATCGCTCGATTGATTCCAATCTATCTTATAATCTTCATCGTCCAACCATAAACTAAATGAGGCTTTTGTTTCGTCCTGCTTTTTTAACTTCAACTCCCTATCAGCACTAATCTCTGTAAACAAAAATTCTATAGCTTCAATGTAATTCTTACTAATCTTATCAATTGCCTCGGAAATTGTAATTGGATATGCAATCATTTGCGACCATGAATCAATTACATCACCCTTGTCGTATTCAGCACTTGCCATTAAGGCGGTTACGCCAATTTCTTTCTCTCCATTCTTCAAACAATTCACAAGAGGTGCAAACCCCCTATATCTCGGCAATATTGAATCATGGATTACGATCAAATTTTTCATATCTGCTATAATCCAACGCCATGAAATGGCAATTGAGAATTCCGCTTTTTCCAAGACCGTTTCTGTTCTTTCAATGAAATCTATTTTATGATCTACACACAACGCCTTTATCTCATCAAAATAATCTTTTACAATATTCATATCTTTGCTTCCTACCACAAGTTTGATATTCGCTGTATATTTTTTCTGTATAAGAAAATTAAGGACATCGTATCCCTTTTTTGACATTAAATAAAGATTCACTTTAGCCATAATTTAATTAACAGTTTTAAATATTCGTTTTGTCACCAACTATATAAAGAGGTCTGCGCTTCACTTCATTGAACACGCGTGATAAATAAAGTCCTATAATTCCGAGGATAAAAATGATCAATCCTGAAAAAAAACAGATAGAGATCATGAGACTGGACCATCCCGTTACGCTGAATTTTCCACTGAGAGCGAACATTGCCAATATTACCGCGGCTATAAAAGATATTCCCGAAATAAAAATACCCAATTTTACAACTAGTTTCAATGGTTTTTCAGAAAATGCAACAATAATATTAAAAGCAAGGCTTGTTAATTTTTTTATGTCATAGGAACTTGAGCCTTCAAAACGCGCCGCATGTTGAATTTCTATGGACACTTTATTAAAGCCAACCCACTGCACAGCAGTTGGGAAAAATCGAATCTGCTCGCGCATTTCGGTGATAGCTGAAATAACCTTTCTATTGTATACGCCAAAATTTGCGATGGAACTATCCTGTTCGGTTTCGGTCATATATCCTAGGAAACGGTAGAATATTTTTGAGGTTAAACGTTTGAATAATCCATCCTGTCTGCTGATACGTTTTGCCAAAACAATATCGTAACCTCCCATTGCTTTCATGTAAAGCTTCGCTATTTCTTCCGGCTGATCCTGAAGGTCACAATCCATTACTACTACCCAGTCCCCCTTAGCAATATCCAAGCCTGCTGTTATTGCATAATGTTGTCCAAAATTCCTCGAAAGTTTTATGCCATTGACACGGGGATTTGCTTTACTAAGTGTTTTGATTACTTCCCAACTATTATCAGGCCCGCAATCTTCCACCATGATAATCTCATACTCTGAAGTAATCCTCAGAATGGCGTCATCTATCCTTTCTATCAATTCTGGGATAATTTTTTCTGCCTTGTATACAGGGATTACAATTGAGATATGAATATTAGCATTACCGTTCATTTAATTTTGCTTTGATTATTTTAAAAACTATACAATAGTGTAAACATATACTTTAAAATCTTTTTGATAGCTCTCAAAGAATAACTCATTGACTAATCGTTCATTAACCACTTTGCGGTCACTAAAAACATATTTTGTTCCAATTGCCTTCATTTTATCAAAGTCAAGTGAAAGATCATCAATTACTTTCTTTCCTAGTGTAATGTCATTGCTAATTAAATAGCACCTGCTGTATAATCGATTAGCTTCATTCTTTTGCAAATCTTTTTTATTAATTGCATACATTTTATCGAAATAGGATTTAGAGAAATAATAAAAATAACCGTCTATGGTATTATATCCATTAAACTGCGCTATTTCAGGCTGAAAGCCCAAACACCCAATGTAATAATTTCCTATTGGCACATGGCTCTTAATCTCAGTGAATAATTTAGTGTTATAAAACTCTTCAAAAGAAGCGTGTTCAATAGGGTCTTTGACTATGTATGTGTTGTAAAAACTATTCTCTGCATGCCGTGAATTAAAATAATCTCTATCATTCAAACCAAACATTGTTGAAACAATCATTAATGCAAATACAAATTTCATAATTCTTTTTGCTAAAAGCCCACGCTTTGAAATGATGAATGTAGAGTAAGAGAAAATAATAAACCACATTAGAGGGGCCAAGGAATAAAATCTTAAAGAAATCACATTTACCATGTTAAATTTTGAAAGAAATTCTTGCAATACTCTCCAATTTGGTAAAATAAAAAGTAATGAGATCGAATAAACTAGAGCAAGTAGGGAAAATACGAACCATCGCTCCCTTTTTTCTTTTGCAACATAAATTGCAACAAATGAAATTAGTAGTATAAAAGGGAATTGTAAGCTGTGGAAATGATAATGCCCACGAAGAAAATGTAATAATGAGATTCCTATTGTCCCTTTAAAATTAAGAGTGCCTAATGCATTTACTTCTGAACGGTGACTCACAAAATGCTCTATAAACTGCATGGTTACTAGCCTATGTTCTGCAACTACTGAAACAATTGCAAATAACCCAAGAGCCGCAACAAAATGCCAATTAATGCTTCGCTTTATAATACAAAACGTTACAAATCCAAAAGTAAGAATTATAATAAAAAACAAATTACTTAATACCAATAAAGAATAAAGTGGGATTAGAAATATAATTAACCAGTTTTTCCAATTCAGATCTTTTTGCCAGATATTTAAAAAAGCATACAGCAATAGTGGTTGTGCGGCAATTGCCATACCGCCAGATGGCCAAAACGGTAAGAGGGCAAATAAAAGCGCTATCCCAACAGACAAACTCTCATGATTGTTAGTGAAAACAAACCGTTTATTAAAAATATACATACTAAAAAATGCCACAATATGCATCAGTACAATATTTATATTATATGCAATCAGCGCAGGAAACCAAAAGTATAACAAGTAAAGAAAATTGAATTCAGATGGATAGCATCCCCGCGGAATTCCACCTAAACTATTTGGAATGATCTGTTCATTAGTTGCAAACATTTTACCAGATTCTCCAAGATTTTTGAACCATACTACATTCGAATCTAAATTATCATGTATAACAAATCTTGCTTTGCTGGGGAAAAATATATTTGGCGATAGATATATCAATAATACTGCCAGCGCGAGAATTAAAGCCCTTTTTTTGTAAATAAATATTTTAATGGCAATTATTACTTATGATTTTTAATTGCTAGTTTCCACTTATAATATGTGATAAAAATATAACTTCCTGCAATATCAGGCCTAAGGTAAAAACTTATTTTCTTCCAAACAATATTGTCTATTATGTTTGACCCCAATTTGCCTTTCTCTTTTTCCTTAATCACATTATAGAATTCCTTCAGGCATGATTTAGTTCGTTTAGTAAGCCAATCATAAGCCTGAATTCCCATATTTCTATAGCGCTCCGTGTTTATTCGGAAATCTATAAATGCTTGTTCAACGGTTAAAACATCTTTGGCATCAATCATAGGGTATAGCTCCATGCCTTTCTCCTTATAGTAAGCATCATTTCTGTTATGAATGAGAGGTTTTCTCATAGCCATAAATTCGTAAATACAACTATAGCTAAACCAATTTCTGTATCCTAGCTCTCCAACACATATATCGCTCATTGATATGGCAGCCATAATGTTTTTACGTTGCATTTTAGGTAACCAAATAACATTCTTTTCAATATTTAATTCCTTTATAAAATTCTTTGATTTATTAACATCCTCGCCATACTCAACAAGAATTAGAACTGAATCTGATTTGTTATTTTCTTTTTTTAAATACTCGGCAAAAGCCTTTAATAATACATCGTTGCCTTTATTTATTTTATAAGGGCCTCTGTTGCTCCAATCTTGCGACCCATGCTGAAATATAATTAATTTAAATTCGTTTCTTATTTTGAAAAACGATTTATAAACATCTGTGTGTTTTTGAAAATCATCCTCGTATTGCGGCAAATACAAAAATGGTGGTGCCGAAATTCTTTTGCTATTTTTATCGCGAATGACTTTGCAGGCTTTTTCATACACCTCTTCTGAGGGATCAAGTGAAATAACAGCAGACTCTTTTATGCCCTTAAATTGAGCTTTTCCAACTATATAAGGAATTATCTCCCATAATTGAGGAGGAACATTTCTATACTTAGGAAAAGGGTAATCATACAAATCGTTTCCGTGCGGGAAATAAACATCAAGTCTCATTCCGGCCTTGAATAAAAATGCAGGGGCCAAATCAGTTCCTATGTAAAAATCATATCCTATAATTGCTTTTCTAATTTCAGAACCCGAATATTTAAAATACTGTTCATGATTCCAACCAAGACTAGTGATCTTATATTTTGTAACATCATCATAGGCATCTGCTTCCGGCAAAAAATGATCGAACTCATCGAACAAAAAAAAAGTGACCTCATGTTTTTCATCCAACAGATACCTGCCTATTTGAAACATCACATTATTCATATTTCCCAAGCAGGCAATCTTCATTTTCTGTTCAGTAATTTTGAAGTAGCATTAAATCCCAAATTCATCAATACATCAATAATACTCAAGCCTTTTATGAATTCAGGAGAATTAAATTGTTTGTATTCAGGATGTGAAAAACTATTATACTTCACTTGTATTCCATTATCTACATAGAGCTCATCCTTTTGATATTCTGCAGAACCACCTCCGCAGAGATAAGTAGTGGCTTGCGTTTTTTTTAGCAGATCTATCAACATTTCATTCGACGTGAATTGAGGCTCTAATTCTGAACTAAAAGAACAGATGGTTCTTATACTCAGCTTACTCATCACTTCCTTAATGAACCACGTATTCTTTTCACATAAATTATTGCCTGGCATGGAAAAATAATTCTCAATCAAATAAAATACTTCCGAAAAAAAAGGAGCACGCTTATAATTCACCTCTATCGATTGAATGAATTTACTAATAGCCTTAGTATCCATGCTTAATTCCATTCTATTAATGGGAATAAATGTATTTTGTTCATCTTTCTTTAGTGTTACCGACATCCAATGCTCTTGCTTTCCTATCAACATTTTTACTCTCCTACACCAAAATTCTGCCGACTTAGGATTGTTGGTTACATGATCAAGAATGATCAGTTCATCTGCATTATTTATTTTATTGAAGAGCCCTAACCAAGGCATAAAATCAGGTTGATGAATAGTAACAATTTTGGACATTTAAAGTTTGTTCAGATAAACTTGAAAAGCAATCAGATCGGTTTGACTTAGAGCCTTAGCATATACATGTTTACTATCCGCTCCATTTGATTTTATAATAAGTTTTCTTACAGTCTTATCAGAACTTATATGATCCTTAACAGCATCTATCATTTTATACGAAAGTCCCTTTCCCCTGTAGCTTTTGTGAATTACAAACTCCTCCATTTCATAACCATAACCAAGATATCGCGGCATGCTGAATTTATTCAAGGTAACCAAACCAACTTTATCTTGCTCTCGGCAAAACAAAAGAATTTCAGTCATATTGTTTTTAAGCAGCGCTGAATAATATTCCTTAAAACTCTCTAAAGTATATCTTACGGGTTCACGAAGTTCTTCTAGAACTTGATAAACCCATTCACAATCTTCTATACTTGCTTTACGAAGTTGCATTTAACAAGGCCTTTTCAATTGTTTTTAATTCCTCATCCGTTAGGTCTTCAAAATATGGGATACAAAAGGTATTTCCCATCAATTTATTGGCATTTTGAAACTTTTGCTTTTCTTCATGCGGACATGTCCAATCAAAAAAAGAAGAAAGTGCTATTTGACTTGCTTTGAATTGATCGACGATCTTGTTTTTTACCTCAGCGTCCTTCAAAAAAACAACATATCGCTGGGCAACACAATGATCCTTGTTTTCAAGAATGCTTACGCCCTCTTTATTTTTAAGGATCGCGTCATATGTACTTTTAATGGTATTCAATTTTTTTACTACGCTTTCTTTCCTTTTTAAATTTGCAAATGCCATGGCTCCGCAAATATTTAAAAAACGGAAGTTATATCGTTCCGTACTTTCGTAAATTTCTTGGTCATCATAATAAACTAATTTTCTTGCCGCTGCGGCATTATGTTCATCATCGGTTGCAATTACACCTCCATCAATGCCATTTATTCCTTTTGTTGGATAAAAAGAAAAGATCTGCATATCTGCATCATTTTTTTGATGCATTGAAGAAAAAAAGGATTGACAAGCGTCTTCAATAACGGTGAGTCCTAATTCCTTCATTTTTTTTACATCCGATAAGTTCCCGGCATGGTTTGGTGCAATGATATATTTTACGTTCTTTGATCTGCAAATTTCTGTAACGCTTTCGAGGTTACAATTTCCATCGCTTAAATTCACATCGCAAAACAGAGGCAAATTACCGGTAGCAATAACCGCATTGCTAATAGCAAAACAAGTGCTTACAGCCGGTATAATAATTTGCTGGCCTTTTAAACCCAGTGATCTGATGGCAACAAATAATGCCGAATATCCATTGGAGGTGAGAACAATGTACTTTTTATTAAATAAAACTTTTAATTCATTTTCTAAGTCGGAAATAGCAGTACCTGTGGCCCAATCACCATTTGCATGAATGGCCTTTAACGCTTCTAGCTCATTCTCGTTCTTAGATAATCTGTAGTAGGGGATCATTACTTTTCGTTCTCGTAAAAATGATCGTCAAAATAAGTGTCGGGGTGAATTAAAATATTGATCAGAGAATGCCCGTCTTTTGCATGTTCAGCAAAAGTTCTTCGATCGCCTTCTATTAATTTACCTTTATTGTAACATTTCCAGCGCGTCCATTCACTGTCACTTACATAAAAAGCTTCTTGGAATAAATTAAATCCCGGTTGATGATCATATGCCTCATATAATAAGCCAAAATCACTTGCTTTTTTATCTTTCCAAAAATCAAGATTGTTCAATCCTGTCATTCCACCATGAGATGCAATTCCTTTGATCTGTATCTTGAACATTTTATTAATCACATCAATGTCTCGTGTTAAACAATTTGTAGCATCCTCCTTCCAAATCGCTGATTGATCTATCACCTCTGAGTGATAACCCAGCTCATGACCACTCTCAATGAGATATTTTATGATCTTGTAATTCTCAAACGAGAACGGGTTATATTCAGGGGCGTGAAGGCGGAGGAAAAATGTTCCTTTTATGTTTAGTGCATTAAAAATATCAATTAGTCTCTTTGTTTTTTTCACAGAAAGATCGATATCTACCCTGTTCACAACAATTTTATCTGTTGCCTTTAAGCCGAGCTTTAATTTTACAAATTCTTCACACGTAATAAATTTATAACCTAGTTCTTTTACGTTCTTGTATTGCTCTTCTATATTTTTGTAGGTGAATTGAAACATATTTATTTTATATTTTTTCCAATACTTTTTTGTCGGGAAAATTAATGAGTACGCCAAAATCTTTTTTCTGATAAACAACCATACTTCCCATGGCAACAGCGGAAGCTCCACCATTTCGTACGGCCTCTTTCAAATGCTCCAAATTACCTGCGCCGCCGTGAGCAATAACCGGTACATTTACACAATCAGTTATTCGTTTGATCAATGCTACATCAATTCCTTCCCATGTCCCTTCCTTATCAACCGACGTCACCATTATTTCTCCAACTCCTGCCTTTACTAATTCCTGAGCCCAGGCTTCCGGTGTTTGTTTATGTTTTGTTGCAGCAGAATTTGACACTACCTCTTGTTTACCAAAAAGGCTCTTCTTAACGTCAATTACGCCGATCACTGCCTGTGTTCCATAAATGCTTGCTATATCACCAATCAATTTCAAGTCATTATGAGACGCGCTGTTAATGGCCACTTTTTCAATTCCAATTTGAAAGATCTTTTTTGCCTGTTCTAATGTTTTGATCCCGCCCCCGTAAGCTAAAGGCATAAAACACTCATCTGCAATTTCTGAAAGTAATTTATAATTAGGTTCGCGGTTTTGAGGTGTTGCTTCAATATCTAAAAATATGAGTTCGTCAACTTCTTTTTCGTTGAATATTCTAACGGTATTAATTGGGTCGCCCACATATTTTGGATTCTTGAATTTTATTGTTTTAACCAGCCCGGCGTTCTTTAGTAACAAACAAGGGATATAACGCGTGAGTAGCATTTTATATTTTTGAGAAATTGCTTAACAGGTGCATTCCATACTTATGACTTTTTTCGGGATGGAACTGGGCTCCGAAGATATTATCTTTTTGAATTGCAGAATCAAATTCACCGCCGTGGTTAGTTTTGAGAATAGAATTCTCGTTCTTATCGCAAACTACTTTGTATGAGTGCACAAAGTAAAAACGATAATCAGATGTGAATCCCTGAGTTAATTTACTTGTATTGTTTTCTCGTACAAAATTCCATCCCATATGCGGAATCTTAAGATTTGAGTTAGGATCAAAGTTAAATTTAATAGTTTGTGCAGGAATAAAATTCAAACCCATAAGGATGCCT
>CAYYUS010000009.1:0-17185 GCA_964474925.1 uncultured Akkermansia sp.
ACAGTAATTACGGTTAGTTATAATGCTGATCCTGAAAAAATTATTACTAAACTTAAGAAATATTATTTTGAAGCTTATCATCTAAACAACAAAATTGATAATAAAGATGGAATAGCTTTAGCTCTAAACAATTTGAGTGAGATATACCGCTTAGAAAAGAAAATGGATACTTGCATCCAATTTTTAAATAAGGCATTAGAGATCAATACAGAGATCAATAATTTAGAAGGCCTAGAATTGAATTACAGGAACCTTGCAGATATTAGTAGAGAACAAGGTGATCATAAAAAAGCACTGGAATTAATTCAAAAAGCCATTAACGTAAGTAATAAGGGTAATTTACCTCAGGGATTGATCTCAGATTATAATCAACTCTCGCTCATATATGCCGATATGGGTAATTATAAAGATGCTTTTTTAGCTCATAAATATTATGCTAAATTAAATGACTCATTGAACTTTGGAGATAAACTCGCGAGCCTGGAAGCAGCATTTGGTAAAGAAAAAATTGAAAAAGAAGTTGCCCTTTTAAAAAACGAGAAAGAGATCTCTGAACTTCAATTAAAAAGAAAACAATGGGTTATTTATACAGCTATTATAGGGATCATACTTTTAGTTATCGTTTCATTTTTTATTGTTAGAAGTAATATCAATCGTAAAAAAACAAATCTTTCTTTAGAACAAAAAAATAACGAGATCATCAAACAAAAAGAGATCATTGAAGCTAAGTCGAATGCCAAGCGAATTCAATCTGCCGTTCTTCCTGAGGTAATAGAATTTAAAAGTCAGTTCACCGAATCTTTTGTGTTGTTTGAACCAAGAGATATTGTAAGTGGAGATTTTTATTGGCTCGACAGAATTGATGATACGGTTGTAATGATCTTAGCAGATTGCACAGGACATGGTGTGCCGGGAGCCTTTATGTCCATCATTGGTCACGATCTTTTAAATCAGATCATCAAAGAGGGTAAGCAAGTAAACCCATCACTTATTCTAAGAGAATTAGATTACAAAGTTCATCAACTGTTGAATAAAAACACCAATTCTAATAACGATGGAATGGACATTGCTGTAGTTGCTTTTGATACAACTACAAATAAAGGCGCATTTTGCGGTGCGGGCCGTCCTTTAATTACGGTTGACGAAGGAAAAATGGAAATTCATCACGGTCATAAATTCTCTATTGGCGGTTCGTCTGATAGTTCTTGTAAATTATTTTTAAACACCCCTTTTGATATCTCTCCAACTAAAAAATTCTATTTACTTTCAGATGGCTATTCGGATCAGTTTGGAGGCGAGAAAGGAAAGAAATTCAAAACACAACGTTTGCTCCAAACTATTTCAACCATATCAGCATTACCTATGCAAGAACAAAAGAAAGTATTGTTAGAGACCTTTACCAATTGGAAGGGGCAACTTGAACAAGTAGATGATGTGTGTGTTTTAGGAATTAGACTTTAGATCATATAATGAACAAACTCCTTATATTTGTTTCTCTTTTTATTTGTCTTTTTTTTAAGGCTCAAACAAGTACTGAAGATTCTTTAACATCCGTTATAAAAGATCCCAAGTCAAGCAAAAAACATAAAGGCGAAAGTGCCTTGCAGCTAGGAGAGATCTATTTTGTAAAAAATCGTTTGGCCGAAGCCCTCGAGAATTTCCACATTAGTTTAAAATACGCTGTTGAGATAAACGATATTAGCTTAAAGGCAAATTGCTTGAATAACATTGGCATCATTTACAATCGTAATGGAAATCTAAGCAAATGCATCTCGTTCATGGAGGAGTGCTTAAAACTTCGTCTGCAAATAAATGATAGCTCTGGCCTTGCGACAACGTACAATAATCTCGGATTTTTTTATCAGTTAAAAGGTGATTACAAAAATGCGCCGGCACTTATTTTAAAAGCAGTGCAAATTCAGGAGAAGATCAACGACCAGCAAGGCCTAGGATACTCTTTACTAAATCTTTCCAAGGTCTATTATCATAACGGTGATCTTGATAGTGCGTTTATTCTGTCTAGCCAAAGCCTTAAGGCCAGAGAAAAAGTTAACGACAAGAGAGGCGCTGCCGAAAGTCTTATTGAAATGGCCAAGCTCAAACTTGATAAAAAAGATTACAGTGAATCAAAAAAGTTTGCTGATCGGGCTTTAACTATTTCCAAAGATCTCAAACATATTAATAGCATTCGCGGCTCAGCAGAAGTGTTGTATAAACTATATAAGTTGAAAAATGATCTGGCAGGAGCATTACAAATGCACGAACTCTATGTTCTTATGAAAGATAGTTTTTCCAACGAGCGCAATCGTAAATCATCTCTACAAAAAGAATTTCAGATCGCTTACGACAAAAAACTGGCCACCGATAGCATTAAACAGCAAGAGGCCAACAAAGTAAAAGACGCGCAAATAAAAGCGCAAGAGAGCGAATTAAAACAAGAAAAAACAATGAAGTTGGTTCTTTATGGTGGCAGTTTTGTATTGCTGCTTTTTGGCGGATTTATGTTCAATCGTTTTAAAGTTACTAATAAACAAAAGAACATTATTGAGGAACAACAAAAACATACCGAGATCCAAAACGCTCTTTTAGCCATAAAGCAAAAAGAGATCCTTGATTCGATAACTTACGCCGAAAACATTCAACGCACACTTATCGCTAATCATGATTTCGTAAATCAAACACTGCCCGATAGTTTTATTTTCTATCAACCAAAAGCCATAGTGAGTGGTGATTTTTATTGGGCCACAAGCGCTTCTTCGGATGAAACATTCGAAGTATTTGGTTCGGATATAAAGCCCGGGAAGACCAAAGAGCGCGAACTTTTTTACTTAGCAGTTTGTGATAGCACCGGGCATGGCGTTCCGGGCGCATTTATGAGTTTACTGAACATTAGTTTTTTGAACGAAGCCATAAAAGAAAAACAGATCCGTGATCCCAGTAGAGTATTTGAACATGTACGCGAACGATTGATCGAAAGTATCTCAAAAGATGGAAGAAAGGACGGCATGGATGGCATATTACTTTGTTTTGATATAACAAATAAAGTACTCTATTATGTGGCTTCTAATAATGCGCCGGTTGTAATAAGTGATGGGCAACTTAAACATCTTCCTATGGATAAAATGCCTGTTGGAAGCGGTGAGATCGCAGAGCCATTTAAATTATTTAATGTTTCGTTTAAGAAAGGTGATATGCTTTATCTGTATACAGATGGCTATGCCGATCAATTTGGTGGACCACAAGGAAAAAAGTTCAAATACAAGCAACTCGGGAATTTGCTTTTAGATATTTCTTCATTACCCTTAGATCAACAAAAAGCAAAATTAGAGCAGCAATTCTTTAGCTGGAAGGGAGATTTGGAACAGGTGGATGATGTTTGTATCTTAGGCGTTCGTTTATGAACCCAATGAGGAGACCCTTTTATATTCTTTTTCTTTTTTTTCTGTCTCTTCCGATCTTTTCTCAAAATTTTTCGGTTTTTGCTAAAGTAGTTGATGAAGATGATTCTTCGGCCATAGGAGCCGCGGTGAGTCTTTTGAAAACTTCCGATTCCATACTCATCAAAGCAACATCAGTTAATTTGAGAGGCGTTTTTAAATTGGACGAGATCCCTGCCGGAACATATCTACTTAAAATTGAATTTATAGGATACAAAGATGAATTTAGAAAGGTCGAACTAAATGATGACATGCGTTTGGGCCGGATCAAACTCAAACCGGATACAAAAAATTTAGGCGAGGTAGAAGTAACAACCACTGCCGTTACCGCTACACAAAATGGTGATACCACCGCCTACAATGCCAATGCATTTAAAACAAATAAAGATGCAACCGCGGAAGATCTTATCACAAAAATGCCTGGTGTTACTATTGTTGACGGAAAAGTTCAAGCGCAAGGCGAAGATGTAAAAACTGTATTAGTGGATGGCAAGCCTTATTTTGGTGATGACCCAAATGCGGTGCTAAAAAATCTTCCTGCCGAGATCATAGATAAAGTGCAATTGTTTGATAGAAAAAGTGATCAGGCTCAATTTACAGGTATTGACGATGGTAACACCAGTAAAACCATTAACGTTATCACGAAAGCGCAATTTCGCAATGGTGTATTTGGAAGGCTCTACGGAGGATATGGTTACCAAGACAAATACAAAGGTGGCGCCGTTGTAAATCGCTTTAAAGATAAGCAGCGCTTTACCGTAATGGCCATGAGTAATAATATTAACGAACAAAATTTTAGTTCAGAGGATCTTTTAGGTGTAATGAGTTCGGGCTCCTCTAACCAAAGAAGTGGTGGAAGCAGTGGTGGCTCGCGCGGTCCTTCAGGCGGAGGAGGCAGAGGTGGACCAGGCGGGCAAAATAATTCAGAAAGTTTTTTAGTGAACTCAAAAAATGGAATTAGTATTACCAATGCCTTTGGAATAAATTATTCTGATCAATGGGGAAAGAACACAAGCATTACATCTTCTTACTTTTTTAACTGGACCGATAATAACGCCACTACAAATTTACTAAGGCAATATCTTGCCGGGGGAAACTCAGGATTGAATTACAACGAGAACAATACGGCGAAAAGCAATAATTACAATCACCGACTCAGCATTCGTTTAGAACACAAATTCGATTCTCTTAATTCCATTTTATTACAACCGAAGATGTCGTTGCAAATAAATGATGGTTTAAGTTCACTTAGTGGTGTTAATGCTCAAACAATAACGCTGAGCAGCATTAGTAATAATTACAATTCTTATCTCAATGGTTATTCCATTGCATTTCCGGTACTATATCGTCATTCGTTCCTAAAAAAAGGACGAACACTCTCTCTTGATCTAAATCCTACGTATAATCCGAGCTCTGGAACAAGCACCTTAACATCTTACAATGCCTATTACGATACATTAACTGTAATTGATACGGTTGATCAACGATCGAATCTAAATAAATACGCTTTTAATTCTAGTAGTAATCTTAGTTACACCGAACCTTTAAGCAAAATTAGTTTCCTGTCTTTCAATTATATTTTCACATACAATATTTCTGAATCCACAAAAAACACGTTCACTAAAAATGCCATCGCTAATGATTATAATATAGTTGATTCGCTTGTATCAAATGTATTCAACAGCACTTATATGGCGCACATGGGCGGTGTTTCTTTTCGCTTACAAAAAGAGAAATACAATTTTTCACTTGGCGTTTCGGGTCAACAAGCCGAATTATATAAACAACAACAATTCCCTAATAGCTCAGAGGCCACAAAAGTTTTTACCTCTATTTTACCCAATGCCTCTTACCAGTATAAATTCAATAAACAAAATAATTTAAGGGCCAATTACCGCACCAATAACATCGCGCCAAGCATCGATCAATTGCAAAACGTATTGAATAACAGCAACAGTTTACAATATAGTATTGGCAATCCTGATCTTAAGCAAAGTTTTCAAAATAATCTTTTTGTAAGGTATTCAGGCGTGAACACAAAAAAATCAACCAATATATTTGTGATGCTTGGTGGCACTTATACCGATAATTACATTGGAAATAGTACAATCATTGCCAATAAAGATACGGTTGTTTACAACACTATTTACCTTGCCAGTGGTTCTCAAATATCGCGTCAAGAAAATTTTAACGGGTACTACAATGCGCGTTTCTTTTTTAATTACGGCTTTCCTGCAAAATTCATCAGATCGAATGTAAATATAAATACAGGCTGCAATTACAGTAATGTTCCGGCACTCATCAACAACAAAACAAATTTCTCGAAAACTACAAGTCCTTCATTAGGATTGGTTATCAGCAGCAACTTCAGTGAAAAGGTAGATTTTACTATTTCATCTAACTCTTCCTATAATACAGTGGTAAATTCATTGCAAACAAGTTTGAATTCTTCTTATCTCAATCAATCATCCAAAGCTAAAGTGAATTTAACTTTCTTCAAACGTTTGGTTTTTCAGGCGGAATATGCCAACACCATTTATACAGGCTTAACAGCTTCCTTTAATCAAAACATAAATCTTTTGAATAGCGCCGTTGCATTTAAGTTTTTAAAGGATAATCGTGCGGAGTTGAGGCTGTTTGTGTTTGATATCTTAAATCAAAATCAAAGTATTCAACGTAATATCACCGAAACCTATATTGAAGACACACAGTCCAACATTCTTCAACGCTATTACATGTTAACGTTTACTTATAATATTAAAAAGTATTTCTCGAAAAAAGAAGAAACTCCAACTGGAGATAAATAACTATTTCTTCCCTGCTGCTTCCAAACCACAATTCAAATACGCTGCAAATTCCGAAACATTAGGTGTATACCCTACAGGTTTTATTAGCAATTGTTCATCTGTACTTAAAAGGGCATAATAAGGTTGCGAATTATTTACAAACGTTTCTGTTTGAAATGTTGCCCACTTATCACCTACTGTTTCTATATGCTTCAGTTTTCCTTGAGCAGTTACATAATCATGTTGCAATGCAGGCGAAAGTTTTTCTCTATCGTCAACATACAACGAGATCAACACATACTTTTCATTTATCAATTTAAATACCTCCGGCTGATTCCAAACATGCTCTTCCATTTTACGACAACTTACACAAGCCCATCCGGTAAAATCTAACATAATTGGCTTGCCTGTTTGTTTGGCATAAGCCAAGCCTTCTTCGTACGAATGAAAGCAATTTAAATTAAGCGGACAGTGATTGGGATGAATGATACTATATCCGGCAGGTGGCGCTAAACCACTTAGTAAATTTAAACTGGTAAACGTTTTTGTTTCGTTGCTATATCTAAAACCGGCGCTAAAATAAATTACACATGCTAAAGAAAATACAGCAAAAATAGTTCGCATGCTTGTCCATTTTTTAAATGGATCATCATGCGGAAATTTGATCTTACCTAAAAGATAGATCAACATTGCCAAGGCAATAAGTATCCATAAACCCATGAATACTTCGTACTTTAAAATTCCCCAATGCTCTACAAGATCAGCATTTGACAAAAATTTAACTGCCAATGCCAATTCAATAAAACCTAAAATGATCTTTACTTTTGACAACCATCCACCCGACTTTGGTAAAGCGTTCAGCCAACTTGGAAATGCTGCAAATAATGTAAATGGTAATGCTAATGCTAAACCAAAACCGCTCATGCCGGCGGTTAATTGCCATGCGCCACCATCAGAAGTTAAAGATCCTGCCAACAACGATCCTAAAATTGGACCGGTACACGAAAACGAAACTAAAGCCAAGGTGAGTGCCATAAAAAATATACCTATCAATCCGCCAACGTTAGAAGCAGAATCGGCTTTGTTTGCTAAAGCACTTGGCAAAGTGATCTCATAATATCCAAAAAACGAAATGGCAAACACCACAAATATCACAAAGAAGGAAACGTTTAGCCATGCGTTAGTTGAAATGGTATTTAAAATGTTTGGATCTATCTTGTCTAATAAATGAAATGGCAAACTTAGCAGGATATACACCAACAAAATAAAGAATCCATACAAAGTGGCATTGAACATTCCTTTTTTACCGTTACTTCCTTTTGTGAAAAAACTCACCGTTAGCGGTATCATAGGAAAAACACAAGGTGTTATCAGGGCCAATAAACCACCAATAAATCCTAAAATAAAAATGGTCCAATTACTTTCACCTTTTACTTCGTCGGAAGTTATTGAACACGTACTTAATGGTTTATTACTATCTATCGTTGGATGTTTATAAGGGAATGCGCCGTTTGCAGGTAATGGTGCTATCTCTTTTACAACTTCCTCTTCTTTAATAAAAACTCCATCCTTAATTAAAAACTTAAACGGTATCTTTTGCGCCTGTAAACATTTTGCATCATCACAAGCTTGGTATTCTAAAACTCCTTTAATATAACCGTTCAGATCTCCTTCTAATTCTTGAGTAAATACAGCTTCTCCTTCGTGATATCTTAATTTCTCTTTATATAACTTATCTTTTTTCTCGGTCACTTTTGATAATGAAGTAAGCTCACCTTTAAGCTTTACACCAACCAACGAATCAAATGTAAATGTAGTTGGCACCAATT
Source organism: uncultured Akkermansia sp. (assembly GCA_964474925.1). Taxonomy (GTDB): domain Bacteria; phylum Bacteroidota; class Bacteroidia; order B-17B0; family Aurantibacillaceae; genus Aurantibacillus. The sequence goes on from CAYYUS010000009.1 coordinate 8,053, forward strand.
CTTTTTCCTTTAGTTTATTGGCGTTAATATGAAAACCTTTATCAATGGTGGCTTTAAATGTGATCATGTATTTACCCTTACTTCCCGGAGCCATTACACCTTGTATATCCCATTTAACAGGATCCAGAATTCCATTTTGCATTCCCGTATTGAACTGCAAAGGATTTTGCAAATTCAAAGTTAAGGTTGGAGTTTTTCCGGCAATTGTAGTTGAAGGAATTGCCATACTTTGCGTTTCTACTGTTTCGCCTTCGGTGCCATCCAGAAAAAATTCAAATTGTTCTTTTGTTGGCGGCAAACATTGCATCGCGCAAACCATATACTCTACATTCCCTTTTACGCGTGTTGTTTTTGCAACTTTCACTTTTTGAATAAAGGTTACTTCGTTCTCAAACCAAACTAATTTCATATCAAAATTAGGGTCAAATTCTTCGTGCCCTTTTGGCTCTTCGCTTTTTCCTACTAATTCGAAATCCTTGTTTGGTAGAAAGGTTATTTTTGTTGGCACCGGTCCGTTATCTGCAATGTATTGCGAATAGATATGCCAGGTCTTATCAATGGTGGCTTTGAACTTGAGTTCGTAATTATTATCAGAGATCTTAGTGCTTGAGAAATTCCATTTCACAGGAGTAAGGATCTGACTCAAAAGTGCAAAAGGTAACAGGAACAGAATTAAAAAGAATTTTTTCATAAGTTTAGTTTAGCTTGTATGATCGCGAACAATAACCCATTTGCCCTCGATCTTTTTCCATAGTAATGTATAATGTCCGCCAATTTGTGTAGCATCAGGTCGTGTGATCTGCCATTTTCCAACAACAGTTACCGTTTCCTTAGTAAATACTTCACATTTAATATTTGTAAAAGCTAATACACCCATAAGTTCTTTACTCGAGTAATTCTTCTTGTAATTAGCTAATGTTTGTTTCCACCCATAAGTGATCGATTTGCTTCCAATGAACATCAAACTATCATTATTCCAATAGTATTTCATAAATCCATCAATGTCAAAATCATTCCACGCCTTTTCTTGCAATTTCATAAGTTGTTGAATTTCGCCAACGATCTTTGGATTACTTTGTGAATAGGCAGAGTTAAAGAACTGCACAAATAACACGATCAATAAAATACGAAGTGCTTTCATCCTTATACTTTTACACCAATAACTAAAATATCATCCACCTGCTCGCTTCCTTCCATCCATTTCTCAATAAAATCATTCAAATGATCATGTTGTTGTTTAATTGACAAATGTTGGATACTCAAAATAATATCATTGAACTTACCTGTCATTAACTTTTTCTTTTTTGGTCCACCAAACTGATCGGCATAGCCATCACTGAACATATAAATTGTGTCGCCTTTGCTAAGCGTGATATCATGCTGTTGAAATTCCTGCGAATCGTGAGTTAATCCACCAATAGCAACTTTAGTAGCTTTTATTTCGTCTACTACAGTTGCATCTTTTTTAATGATCCATAGTGGACGATTAGCTCCCGCGTAAGAAATAGTAGTTATTCCATTTGTTTTTGTTGGAATAGCGCACAAGCTAAGGTCCATTCCATCGCGAGTTGAATTTGCTTCCGCCGATTGACGTAAAGCAGATTTAACTCCTTTGTTGAGTTCATTCAATATTTTTCCGGGCTCCATTGAAAGATCAACGGCATCTTTTAATTTCTCATATCCTATCATACTCATAAATGCGCCCGGAACACCGTGGCCCGTGCAATCTACAGAAGCAAGGTAAACTTTGCCATCCTTGGCATATTTGTCAGAGAAAAAATAAAAATCTCCACTTACAATGTCTTTTGATTTATACAAAATAAAATAATCACTTAAGTATAAACTGATCTCTTCTTTTGGAGGAAGAATAGCATGTTGGATCCGTTTTGCGTACAAAATACTTTGTTCCGTCTCCATGTTCTTCAACTCAATAAGCTTACTCTTTGTTTCTATCTCATGTTTTTGTAAGGTGATCTCTTTCGACTGTTTTTCTAAAAGCATATTCGCCTTTTTCTTTTGCTGAAAGCTTCTGAAAATAAAGAAAGCGAAAATACCAACCAACAGCAATCCAGCTGCCATAAAATAAAAATAGATCTTTTGTTGTTTGATCTCTGTTTCCTTAAGGGCCTTTTCTTTGTTGGCATAATCCAACTGCATAGAACTCTTTTCATTCTCTTGTAATTGAGCTGCCAAACTTTGATTAGATTTAGTTAAAGCGCTTTGCTTTTCCTTTAACTCATACTCCTGAACTTTTTTCAAAACCGCCAATCGCTCCAGCTCTTTTGCGTTCGACTGAGCTACCAAGGCCTGTTTCTCTAATTCAATTTTTTGTTGCTCGAACTGAAGATCCTTTATTTTCTTTTCTTGTTCAGCCATGGCAATATCCGACTGCTGTTTTTCGCGCGCCATTTTTTCTGCTAATATTTGTGCTTCTTTCTGTCTGAGTTCTGCTTCTTTCAGATCTTGCTCTTTTTTAAGCATGGCGATCTCGGTCATTTTCTTCTCCGACTCCATTCGCAAATTCTCGATCTCTAACTTTTTGTTATCATCTGCTGTTTGCGCCAATAAGAATTTAGTGGATTCACTGATGCCTTTTACTTGCTTGTTAAATAAATTTACATAAGCCCCGTCGGTAGTAAATCGTTTTTTACGTTTGCTAAAATAGATCTTTCCGGCAGGTTTGTTTAATAGCAAACTCATAAAATCAGAACTTAAAGAGTTGGCGATGTTATCAGACATCTGCACTTTCCATTTCTCTAATTTGTAAATGCTTGTGTCATTCAAATTATGAACGTTCGCATCAAGTATCAACGATACATCATTAAAACCTTCTTTTGAAAAATGAATGATGTATTCGAAATTCAATTCCAGCTTTAATTTGAATGTTCCGTCGGCATTGTTCAACTCGTCATAGATCTCAAAATTATCACGCTCAACCGTAATTCGAACATTACTCAATTCCTTTCCAAATTTATCTATCTTACCACTAAAAGCTAAATACGAATTCTTGAATTTCTCGTTCGAGTTTCTTTTTATTTTATTTCCTTCTGCATCATAAATAAAATAATCTCCCTCAAAATCCCTTCCCTTTAAATTTCCTTCCGCAGTAATCCTTCCTTCTTTGTTATAAAATTTCGCTGCACCATTAGCTTGATCATTCACATACTTTATTTCCGATTCCAGTTTCCCGGTTTGATGATAGCTCTTCCAAACACCAATTTTTTTTCCGTCTTTATAATTTCCATCCTCAACGATCTGATTATTTTTATAGAACTTATACTTCCTGCCCTTCTTGTCTTTTCCTAAAAGCACCCATCGTCCTTGCTTGTCACTATTCTTCTCGATCACATTTACAGTATCTCCCAAATAGAGGTCATAGGAGGTCCATTCAGACCTTTGTGCCTGAGCCAAAAAACCGATAAAAACCAGCAAAATAGCGACCAATCGCTTCATCCCTTAAAATTAGGATGAATTTTCAAATAATTAAATAATTGTTTACCTTTGTTTTAGTTCTTTAACAAACTTATCAAGAAAGGCCTAGGGACACGCCCGTTTAAGCCTTACCAACCCTGATTCAGTTCAACAGTTTGGAAAATTAATCAGTTTAGAAAGTTATAACGCCCTAAGGCGAATTCAAAACTTTCTCAACTTTCAAAACTTTCTCAAACTTTACAACTCATTAGAAGGTGGAAATTCGTCTCGGTTTTACCGAGAAAGATAAGTCGGAAATAAAAAGAGATTTAAATTAACAAGAAATAACGCTCCCTTCCGACTAAAACGTGAAGGGATTTTTATTTTATGACCATAGAGACCACACATAGATTTGCCGATAGAGTTGACAATTATGTCAAGTATCGTCCACATTATCCTCGGGAGATGTTTGATTTTCTATTGTCTCAACATATCATAAATGAAAATTCTATAGTTGCCGATATTGGTTCGGGTACAGGGATTTCAAGCAAACCCTTCTTGAAACTAAATTTAGAAGTATTTGCCGTTGAACCAAACAAAGAAATGCGAGAAGCGGCTGAAAAACTATTGGGTGATCATAAAAATTTTCACAGTGTAAATGCAAGTGCAGAAAATACAACTCTAAAAGATCATTCGATTGATGTGATCGTTGTAGGACAAGCATTTCATTGGTTTGAAAAAGAAAAAACAAAACAGGAATTCAAACGCATTTTAAAACCAGGCGGACATGTTGTTTTGCTTTGGAATGATAGAAGAACAGATAGCACAGAGTTCTTAAGGTCGTATGAAGATTTTTTGCAATTGTGCGGAACAGATTACAAAGAGGTGAATCATAAGAATACGCAAGACAAAAACATATTTGATGCTTTTTTTGGAGAAAATAATTATACCGAAAAATGGTTTGATAATTTTCAGGAAGTTGACTTTGCCGGATTAAAAGGCCGTGTATTGTCATCATCGTATATGCCCAACGAGGGGCATAAAGACTATGAACATATGATGTACTGTTTAAAAAAAGTGTTTGCAAGGTATCAGCAAAACAATACAGTGCGTTTAGATTACGATACAAAAATTTATTACGGAAAACTATAAGGAACATTTATGAACTCAGATATTAAACAAGAACTCGAAAAACGAATACTGGTAATTGATGGTGCAATGGGCACTATGATCCAACAATATAAATTGGAGGAAAAAGATTATCGCGGTAAACGCTTTGCCGATTGGCCTAAAGATCTTCAGGGCAATAACGATCTTTTATCCATCACGCAACCAAATATCATTAAGGCTATTCATAAGGAATATTTGAAGGCTGGCGCTGATATTATTGAAACAAATACATTCAGTGGAACTACTATTGCCATGGCCGATTATGGAATGGAAGAGTTGGTTCATGAACTAAATTATGAATCAGCTAAAATTGCTAAAGAAGCTATTACAGAATTTAAAAAAGAATTTCCTGAATTTGCTAACGTAAATAAATACGTTGCCGGTGCTATTGGGCCAACTAATCGTACTTTATCACTATCTCCTAATGTAAATGATCCGGGTTTTCGTGCTGTTGCATTTGATGAAATGGTTACCGCTTACCAGGAACAAGTAAAAGGATTGGTAGAAGGTGGCGCCGATCTTTTGTTGATAGAAACAATTTTTGATACGCTCAACGCAAAAGCTGCTTTGTTCGCCATTCAAAACTATTGCAAATCGATAAATAGAAAAATGCCCGTAATGGTTTCGGGAACAATTACCGATGCCAGCGGAAGAACTTTATCGGGACAAACCACCGAAGCATTTTTAAATTCGGTATCGCATGTTGAATTACTAAGCGTTGGTTTAAATTGTGCTTTGGGCGCAAAAGATATGCGTCCGTATTTGGAAGAACTTTCAGCCAAAGCGCCATTTTTTGTAAGTGCATATCCTAATGCAGGTTTACCAAATCAATTTGGTGAATACGATCAGGATGCGCATGCGATGGGACACGAGATCGAAGATTTTTTAAAAGCAGGATTTATAAATATAGTTGGTGGCTGTTGTGGCACTACTCCATCACATATTAAACGCATTGCTGAATTAGCAAAAGTTGCAAAGCCACGTAAAAAACCTCAACGCGATGGTTTAATGCATTTGAGCGGACTAGAGCCTTTAACGCTAAGGCCTGAAAGTAATTTTTTAAATGTAGGAGAACGTACTAATGTTACAGGCTCAAAGAAATTCCTTCGCTTAATTAAAGAAGGAAATTTTGAAGAGGCCTTATCCATTGCAAAAGAACAAGTAGAAGGTGGTGCTCAAGTGATTGATGTGAATATGGATGAAGGAATGTTGGACAGTGAGGAAAGCATGACCACATTCTTGAATCTAATTGCATCTGAGCCGGATATTTGTCGTGTTCCTATTATGATCGATTCATCTAAGTGGACCGTTATTGAAGCAGGATTAAAATGCGTACAAGGAAAAGCCATTGTGAATTCCATCTCGATGAAAGAAGGCGAAGAGAAATTCATTGAGCAAGCTAATAAGGTAAAACAGTATGGTGCTGCAGTAATTGTGATGGCATTTGATGAAGTTGGACAAGCTGATACTCTACAACGACGCATTGATATTTGCAAACGCGCTTACGATATTTTAGTGAATGTGGTTGATTTTCCAAAGGAAGATATCATTTTTGATCCCAATATATTTCCGGTTGCAACAGGAATGGAAGAGCATCGTTTGAATGCTTTAGATTTCTTTCAAGCAACAAAATGGATAAAAGATAATTTGCCCGGTGCAAAAGTTAGCGGTGGTGTAAGTAACGTTTCATTCTCTTTCCGTGGAAATGATCATGTGCGTGAAGCTATACACTCTGCATTTTTATATCATGCTGTTAAAAACGGTATGGATATGGGAATTGTAAATCCAAGTCAGCTAGTTGTTTATGATGATATAGAAAAAGAATTACTCACACTGATAGAAGATGTGCTTTTAAATAGAAGAGATGATGCTACCGAACGTTTGGTTGATCATGCTGAGTCATTAAAAGGCATTGTGAAAAACGTTACCGAAAAAGATGAAGCCTGGCGCAAAGCCACAGTAGAAGAGCGTTTGAGCCATGCCTTAGTAAAAGGAATTGTAGAATATATTGATGCAGATACTGAAGAAGCGCGACAAAAACTTGGACGTCCATTGCATGTTATTGAAGGTCCTTTAATGGACGGTATGAATATAGTTGGTGATCTGTTTGGAGCCGGAAAAATGTTCTTACCACAAGTTGTAAAAAGCGCACGTGTGATGAAAAAAGCAGTTGCGTATTTGGAACCTTATTTGCTAGCCGAAAAAGAAGCCAATAAAAAAGCAGGTATTGTTGGCGATGGTAGAACTAACGCAGGTAAAATTTTATTGGCCACTGTAAAAGGAGATGTTCATGATATTGGAAAGAATATTGTGGGCGTTGTTTTGGCATGTAATAATTACGAGATCATTGATCTTGGCGTAATGGTTTCGTGCGATAAAATTTTAGATGAGGCCAAAAAACAAAATGTAGATGTAATTGGTTTGAGTGGATTGATAACACCTTCGCTGGATGAAATGGTACATGTGGCCAAAGAAATGGAACGTTTGAATTTTAAATTGCCTTTATTAATTGGTGGTGCCACAACGTCTAAAGTACATACGGCTGTAAAAATTGCTCAAAATTACTCAGGTCCGGTTGTGCATGTGAACGACGCCAGTAAATCAGTTCCTGTGGCAAGCAGTTTAATTTCAAATGAATTGCGTGCAGCATTCATGACTGAAGTAAATAAAGATTACGAACGTGTTCGCGAACAAAATAAGAATGCGCAATCACAAAATAAATTCATCTCATTAAAAGAAGCGCGCGATAATAAATTCCCTGTGGATTGGAAAGCTTGCAAAATAAGCAAACCAAATTTTATTGGGACTAAAGTATTTGACAATTACAGTATTGCTGAGATCGCTGAATTTATTGATTGGACACCATTTTTCCATAGTTGGGAAATGAAAGGGGTTTATCCTCGCATACTTAAAGATCCGGATCGTGGCGTTGAAGCAACAAAATTATTCAACGATGCGCAGGCCATGCTTAAAAAGATCATTGCCGAGAAATGGCTAAGTGCAAAAGCAGTGGTAGGAATTTATCCGGCCAATAGTAATGGTACAGATGATATTGAAGTAGTAGATGAAAGAGGAAATGCAAAATGCACGTTCCATACCTTGCGTCAACAAAGTAAAAAACCAGCCGGACAATATAATATTGCGCTATCCGATTTTTTGGCTCCGAAAGGGAAACAAGATTATATTGGATCATTTGCCTTATCAACCGGCTTTGGAATTGACGAACACGTAAACGCTTTTGAAAAAAACCATGATGACTATAGCGCCATCATGTTAAAAGCATTGGCCGATCGTTTAGCAGAAGCATTTGCCGAATTAATGCATAAAAAAGTGCGTAAAGAAATATGGGGTTATGCATCTGACGAAAGTTTAAGTAATGATGCATTAATAAAAGAAGAATACTTTGGAATTCGTCCTGCACCCGGCTACCCTGCTCAACCCGATCATACCGAAAAAACAACGATTTGGAAATTATTGGATGTAGAAAAAAACACAGGCATTGAATTAACTGATAGTTTAGCTATGTTCCCTACTGCCGCTGTGAGTGGTTTATATTTTGCCAACGAGAACGCCGGTTATTTTGGTTTAGGAAAAATAAACAAAGAACAGGTGGAAGAATACGCTAAACGTAAGAACATGAGCGTTGCCGATGTGGAGCGTTGGCTAGGACCAGTTTTAGCTTATTAAATATTGAGCCTGCATTATATTTTACTAAGTGCGATGGTCATAAGTAGAAGGAAAGTTATCAAGGCGGCTAAAATTATAATTGCTGGATTACTTGTTACGAGAGCTGCTATAAGTGCTGCAATGCCAGCAACAACTAAACAAAAAACACCAAACGTAATGCCTATTATAATAGCATGTGGAGCTATTTTATGATCCAATTTTAATTTTCTTATCTTACGTATAGCAATATAACTTAGCGTTACCGAGATGAGAAAAAGGATAACGGCTGATGCAAAAAAAACAATTGCCAGTGTTACGAAACTACTAAGAGTTGCAAACCCAAGAGCTGTGCTTCCAAGGGATAGGCCAAAAGTTGTGTATTCTCCTATTAAAAAGGCCTTATTATTATAGCTCGATCTTGTTTCATTTTGTTTCCTAACAGTATCATGATTAGCTTCAAGCCTACTGAGATTTAACACGCACTTTTTTTCTCCTACTTTTCTAAACAAAGATAAATTCAATTCTTTATCAGGCGCTTTCTCTTCATTGCAGATATTTGCTATTTCTACTATTTCTTGTTTGCTCACTTTTGGAAGAGTCCGCTCATTTCTTTTCGCTTCTGTAATACTTTTCGTGGCCGAAGGTTTAGAAATATACCAACCATCTGTATACTTGCGCTTGGTGAGTTCGCAACTCGCAAAAAAGAAAGTAATGATGAGAAATATGTGAGTGGTCTTTTTAATGGATACGGCTTCTTTCAAATATATGAAGATTTAAACAAAATCATCTGGGTGATCATTTAGGTATTGCTGGAAGAGAAGAACTTAGTGGAGTTTAGAAACCTCATTTTAACAGTTTTAAAGCATCACTTATTTTCATATCTTTA
>CAYYUS010000010.1:0-17026 GCA_964474925.1 uncultured Akkermansia sp.
AGACCTAAAGGAAAACACCCTAAGCAATCTTCTTAGTTGTTCCAGAAAAATCATTAGTTACATATGCAGCTATAGTTTTCCTTTTACTATACGACAATGCGCACTGGAAAACTCATTAATTATCTCAAATATTTCGTATATTTAATAAAACTTTCAATCTCGCTTAATGAAGAGAATAAACATATTCATTGTTTTATTGTTTTCCATATCCCACTGTTATTCAAGTTTAACCTCAGAAACACCTAAAAAGGAGTCTACAATATCTTTCAAAGAAAACAAAGGACAAGTAGGTGATCAATTCTCAAACCCACGTCCGGATGTTTTATTTACAGGAAACAGTGGAGGTCTTGTTTTTCATTTGCGCAACAACGGTATCTCTTATCAAATATCTCGTGTAGATAAATGGAATACAATTGAAGATGAGACCGCGCAAAGAATTTTGCATATTAAGGCAACTGATAAGATACCCGATCAAACTACCATTTATCGCTTAGATATTAATTGGCTTAATTCGAATTCAAGCGCTGTTGTTCTTAAGGAAAATGAATTGAAAGGCTATGATAATTACTATAACGAAGTTTGTCCGAATGGCGCTTTAGGTGTTAAGAGTTACAAAAAAGTCACCTATCAAAATTTATATAAAGGCATTGATCTAAAATGGTATGAGAAGGATGGAAATTTAAAATACGAATATAGTGTAGCCCCAGGAGTTGATCACAAACAAATTCAGTTGGAAATAAATGGTGCCGAAACTATTTCGATAGATAAGAATGGAGGGCTACTTATTAAAACGCCATTAGGAGTTTTATCTGAGAAGGCACCTTATGTAACGCAAGAAGGAAAAGTACTTAAGGCAAAGTGGTCAATTAGTAAAAATTTAGTTTCGTTTGATATTATTGGTGTAGATATTACAAAGCCATTAATAATTGACCCTTTGGTTCGCTTGTGGGGAACCTATTTGGGAGGGACTTACCGCGATGCAATCTATCATAGTCATATTGACGCTCTAGGAGATCTATACTGCGCAGGCAGTACCGGTGACATAGCTAATTTTGCAACTACAGGAGTGCATCAAACAGTTAGTTCAGATTGGGGTGATGCTTTTCTAGCTAAGTTTAATTCTACAGGAGGAAAGATATGGGCAACGTACTATGGAGGTGTGGGTTCGGAATTTGGATATCAATCTGCTTCTGACCCTTCAGGAAATTATGTTGGGTTGGTAGGAGGTACTACTTCACCATTTTCAACTGCTATTGCAACACCTGGGAGTCATCAACCAAATTTTGGAGGAGGTATGCAGTGGGGATGGCCCGGCGATGCGTATCTTGTTTTATTTAATAATGCAGGTGTTCGGCAATGGGGAACATATTATGGGGGGTCAGGATTAGATTGGGGATTAGGTTGCGCTTTTGACAAAAGCGGGAACGTCTACCTAACAGGAGTAACTCTTTCAACAAATTCAATTGCCATAGCAAGTAATGGCAGCCATCAACCTATACATGGTGGTGGTGAATGGGACGGATATATTGCTAAATTTAATATAACAGGTACTCGTTTATGGTCAAGCTATTATGGAGGTGGTAAAAGAGAAATGGCATGGGGATGTGTAGCGGACTCATTGGATAATATTTATCTTATTGGGAACTCACTATCTACAAACAATATATCAACTCCCGGTAGTCATCAACCTTTATACGGTGGGGGAACTAATTTGTATGGCGATGGTTTCATAGCAAAATTTACGCCTAATGGAGTAAGGCAATGGGCAACTTATTTTGGAGGAATAGGAGATGAGTGGTTCTATAATGGCGTGATAAGCTCAATAGGTGATCTATATCTTGCAGGTACAACTTTTGCTTTGTCTGGAAGCGGAATCGCAACGCCAGGAACGCATCAAACTACATTTGGTGGTGGCGGCACCGACGCGTTTCTTGTAAAATTTACTTCTGGCGGTGCAAAGCAATGGTGTACTTTTTTTGGTGGCCCAAAAACAGAAGACCAAGCATATTGCGCAATAGACCCCATGGGAAGTATTTATCTTTGTGGTGTTACAAGTTCAAGTGAATCTATTTCCACACCATGTGCGTACAAGCAAGATCTTTCTCCAGGAGCTGGAGATGTATATCTTGCAAAATTTGATACTTTTGGGCAACGAATGTGGGGCACTTATTATGGAGGAACTGGTTATGAGGAATGGCCAACGTGTACTTGCGACGCTTTGGGCAACGTTTATCTAGTTGGTTCAACAAGTACAACCAATACTTCTTTGATGACAAGCGCAGGCGCCTATCAAAATATTTATGGCGGTGGGGGGTACGATGGATTCATAGCAAAGTTTGATAGATGCATTCCACTGGCACCTTTAAATACAACTGATTCTTCAGGCCAAGTAATTTGTCAGGGTAAATCAACAACGTTAACCGTAAATCCTAATTGTGATATCACATGGTTTGATGTTCCAACTGGTGGTGTTCCCATTGGAGATACTTCGGTTTTTGCAACACCTGACCTTACTACCACAATAACGTTCTACGCGAGTGAAGCAAGTTGCGGATCAAATACCATCAGAACTGCAATAACAGTAACGGTTAACGCCTTGCCTAACATTTCTATCGATATTTCACCTTCAGTTCTGTGCTATAAAACAAACGCAAATGCAAAAGCTAATGGAGTATTATCATATACATGGTATCCTGATCAATGGATAAGTTGTACCAATTGCTCTGATCCGGTGTTATCACCTTTGGAAACAATGACCTATTGTGTAGAAGGAATGGATAATAATTCTTGCGTAGGAAAAGCTTGCGCCATTGTGGAAGTAAATTCAACCGGAGATCATGATTTCTCACTACCAAATGCGCTTTCGCCAAATGATGATGGAATAAATGATAGTTTTTGTTTGCAAGGTTGGGATCTTTGTAATGAAAATTTTAATGTGAAAATATTTGATAGGTGGGGAGAAAAGGTATTTGAATCAGAGGACCCAAATTTTTGCTGGAATGGTATTTATAAAGAAAAATTATTGAACGCCGATGTATTTGTTTATAGCGTTAAAGCCAAATATAAGGATGGTACAGAAGTAAGTAAAAAAGGAAATATAACATTGATACGCTAATTAATGAAAAAATATATTCTATACATTATTTGTTTAATTGAGTTAACAGCTAAAGCTCAGGATATTCACTTTTCTCAATTCAACGAAAATCCTTCACTCATTAATCCTGCCCTTACGGGAGCGTCAAGTCCTATGAGAGCCTCGGTTACCAATAAAGATCAATGGAGAAGTGTAACAAAACCTTATAAAACTATTGGTGCTTCATTTGAAACGCGGTTTAAAGCAGATACTTGGCAAAAGGTTGAAGGCAAATCAATGACATTTAAAGAGAGCATGAATAGATTGGCCGGTGGCGTATCTTTTTATAAGGACAGAGTTGGTGATGGAAATTTGGGCCAAACTCAAGTAAATCTTTCTCTAGCAACATTTGTTGCTGTGAGTAAAAGAAATTTTATTTCAGTAGGGCTGCAAGGAAGTTTAGTTCAACGAATGATTGATAATACCAAATTAGTGTTTTCAAATCAGTATAATGGGTCGGTATACGATCCAAATCAACCTTCCCGTGAAGATTTTACTAACTTAAAATTTATGTATTTTGATATGGGTGCCGGAACTCAATGGACATACTCTAGAGAAGAGAAGAACATGGATGCACACAAACAATTTACTTCTCATTTCGGTTTTTCCGTTTACCATCTTACCAAACCAAAGCAGGAATATTTTGGCACGCTTTCTAAGCTTTACATGAGATATGTTTCCCATGGCGATCTAATTGCAAGTATTAGAAATTCGCATATGGCCATTTCTCCTTCGTATTTAGTTCAACTTCAAGGACCGTCGAAAGAAATTTTGGTTGGAGCAATGTTGAGGCATTATTTTAATAGTAAATCAAAATACACAGGTATAATTTTGCGAAATTGTTTTGGCTATGGTGTTTACTATAGAAGTAATGATGCCGTTGTACTTTCTATGCTTCTGGAGTGGCAGGAAAAATTAGCAGTGATCATGAGTTATGATCTTAATGTTTCTTTACTTGCACCCGCTTCTTCTTTTCGTGGTGGTTTCGAGATCACTTTAAGGTATACCGCTCCTAGATCTTTCTTATATCAGAGAAAGTAAAATAAAAAAACCGCGAGCTTCCGTTCGAAATCTTATTAGTTGTTCTAGGAAAACCAATAACCCTATAGTCACAAAACAATGCTTTTCATAATTTAATGTTTCACTTTTGTGTCACCTAACTAATTTAACTGGGCTAAAACCGTGAAGTAACATATCTTTTAAAAAGGGTTCGAGTTGACCATCACAATGCTTATGAAGCTTTTAATTTTCCTGAACCATTAATAAATGAGGAGAGGCAAAGAAAGAGAGAGAGAGAGAAGTCCTAAAGTAGTTTGCTTGAATATTGAGGATTTAACAATTGGAAAAAGCTTTTATAGATGTATTTAGAACTTAAATATAATATCTTTGAGTGAGTAAATCGATTGATGTATGAAACATGTAATTAGACTGAGTTTGGTGTTGATTTTATTCTTATCGGTTCAAATAAGCAGATGCCAAATTGCCGGGTCGTTTACTGTTCCGGGAAGTTTTCCAACAATTGCGGCCGCAATCAACACTCTAAATATTCTAGGTGTTGCAGGACCTGTAACAATTCACGTAAATGCCGGCTACACCGAAATTGCACCAAATGGCGGCTTTAAACTTTTTAATCCAATCGGTAGTTCTGCTACCAATTATGTCATTTTTAAAAAGAATGGAGTTGGAGCTAATCCATTAATTACTGCTTACACCGGCACGGCTACGCCTTCATCCCAAATTATTGATGGAGTTTGGTGGTTTATTGGAGCTGATAACATTACAATTGATGCGATAGATATTTTAGACCCAAATATTTCAAACCCAGCTACAATGGAGTTTGGTTATGGTTTTTATCGAGAGGATTTTAATAATGGTTGTAACAACAATACAATTAAGAATTGCCATATTACAATGAATAAGTTTAATAGTTCTTCTTCCAGTTCTTCGGTAGATGTGGCGTGTGGCTCAAGAGGAATAGATCTTGCGGCTTTAACGTTCACGGCTAATCAAATTACCTTACCTGCAACTTCCATTGGCGGAACCAATTCGGATAACAAAATATATAGCAACATTATTGAAAACACGCACACTGGTATAGCTGTAATGGCAAACCAAGGTATTACCTTCAACGATTCAAGAAATGATATTGGAGGGCTTTCTTCTATTACCGGAAATACGGTAATAAATTTTGGCGGTGGCGGTGGTAGCCAAACCTTTGGGATAAGAACTATAGGACAATATTCGTTAAACGTTTCCAACAATTTCCTAGAGAATAACAATGGATCTGGAGCAAATCCTTTAAGCAATATAATTGGCATTCATACAAGTTCTGCACAAACTTCAATAACAAATATAAACGGCAATACTTTCAGTTTATCTTGCAACACAACAACGGTGCAAGTAAGAGGGGTATTCAATGAGTCAGGAGTTAATGGTTCAACAGTTAATATAAACAGTAACACTTTAGCAGGTTACAATTCACCGGCAAGCGCCAGTTCAAGTTTCATCTTTATTTATAGCGATATCAACATAGGTAGATTGTTTGTAAATTCTAACCTTATAAAAAATGTGAATCTGCAACAGTCAGGATCTTTTATTAATTCGTTGGATGCCTCAACCGTTACTGTTAGTTCAAATACCATAATTAATTCGGTAGGTACTGGGGTCACATTATATCTTATTACCGCAGACGCGAATTACTTTAATGCAAGTAATAATTACATCGATAACATTGCTCTTTCAACCAATTCTTCAAACTTGAAAGTGATCTACTGTTTCTCATCAGATAATTCGATACAAAGTAACACGATCACAAATATATCAGCGCGTTATTTAACTGGAATTGAAGGCTCAGGAGTTGGAACGAATTCTATTATCAACAATCACATAAAGAACATAACTAATTTTCCGGGTACCCAGGGAATTGATTTTAGAGGAATAGTTGTACAATCAACATCTTCAGTAAATGTAACTGCAAATACTATTTTTTCTGTTACTAGCAATGGAACAAGCACTGCCTCTTCTGTTGGAAATTTATCAGGAATGTCTTTTACCACCGCTGGCAATCCGTGTTTAATTTCAAGAAATAAAATTTATTCTCTAATATCTAATAGAGCCGGTACAATTGAAGCCGTAAGTATTCATAATTGTGATGCCAATATTGAGAATAATATAATTGGTGATTTGCAAATTAGCAAGTCTAGCCAATCCGTCGCAATATGCGCTATTGCTATCTATTCTTCCTCGATTGTGAGGATGAATTATAATTCTATTCACCTTAATAATTCAGTAAATACTGGTACCAATTCAGGCAGTTCGGTGGTTATGGTTCTAAATTCAAGTTCGTCTTTTTCTTTAAATAATAATATTTTCATTAATATTTCTGTTCCTACAGGTACAGGAATTACAACTGTTGTTAGGAGAGAAAGCACAGCTACTATTTATGGAACGAACTCCAATAGGAATTTGTTTTATGCCGGTGTTCCATCAGCCAGCCGGCTTTTATTTTATGACGGTACAAATATTTGCCAAACATTGTTCTCTTATAAAATGGCCGTATCACCGCGAGAGTCGCAGTCGTATACAGAATATCCGCCTTTTATTACATTCGATGGTTCATTGCCCAATACATTAAATATTAATCCTGTAGTTGCAACACAAGTTGAAGGCGGAGGTGCACCAGTAACAGGAATTACAACCGATTATGCTACAACCGCTAGGAATCTTACCACACCCGACATAGGGGCTTGGGAGGGAGGGTATCTTCAGGCCGATGTTGCTCCACCCACAATTCTGTCTTCAGGATTTACAAGCCCTCCGTGCAATACAACTAATAGAACGATGACGGTTGCTATTACCGATGCGTCAGGTGTAGCAAGTGGATCACTGGCACCACGTTTATATTATAAAGTTAATTTCAATCTTTATACAAGTGCGCAAGGAGTATTGACTTCTGGAACTTCTACCAATGGAGTTTGGACCTTTAATATGTCCTATTCAAGTGTACTCGGCGACGTTATTTACCACTTTCTTGTTATACAAGATATTTCTTATGTAAATAACTTGAATGTTACTCCTTCAGTTGGTTCATTTGTAATGGATGTAAATAATGTTGTTCTACCGCCTACTTCTCCATTGTCATATACAATTGAGACTAATCCAACTATCAGTGTTAATAGTGGAACATTGTGTCTAGGTCAGAGTTTTACATTAAATCCGGTTGGCGCATTTACCTATAGCTATTCTAGTGCCTCTTCCATAGTAAGTCCAACAGCTAATGCAAGCTATTCGGTGGTAGGATATAGTCCTGGAGGTTGCCCTTCAACAAATACGGCCATCGCAAGTCTAACAGTGTTTTCTTCACCAACTGTGGCTGTTTCGGGTGGAACTATCTGTGCTCTGCAACAGTTTAGTTTTATGCCATCTGGTGCAGTGTCCTATACGTTTTCTAGTGGTCAAGTGGTAACCCCAAATTTAACAACGACTTATTCAGTTAGTGGATCAAACACATTTGGTTGCATTCATACTGCAACTGTTCAGGTAGTGGTGATGCCTTTACCAAGCGTGAACATTGTTGCCTCAAGCACTATTTTATGCCCTGGCCAATCAGCAACCCTAACTGTAAGTGGTGCCATCAGTTATAGTTGGAGTCCAGGCGGTAGCACTTTTTCACAAATAGTTGTTTCCCCTGTATCTAATACAACTTATTCTGCGTTAGGGACGAATACAACAACAGGATGTCAAAAAAACTCGACCATCACAATTGTCGCTTCTCTTTGCACGTTTGTTAACGGAATTAGTACTGAGGCTAGTTTTACGATTTACCCCAATCCCAGCAGTGGACTTTTTAGTATTAATCTAAACCAAGTAGAAAATGTCGAAATTCTAATATTAAATTCCCTTGGACAGACAGTTCATAAACAAGAAATTAATTCTTTCGATAAAATAGACTTAAAGCAACTTCCAATAGGGGTCTATAATTGTTTAGTGATTAAAGACCATGGAAAGTTTTCTGCGAAAAAAATAATAATTGAGTAGATACTGTAGGCAATCTTTTTAGTAATTCAAGGAAACTCAATGGCTGGATACGCAACCGTTGGTTTTCCATCAATAATGAAAAAGTTTCCAAGGGAAAGCAAAAAAACTAAAAACAGGGTTTCCAAGGAAGTCCGAATAAAGTCTGAGAAGTTAAATTACACAGCTGCCTCTGTCTACCGAAATTTGTCAAACGAAATGCGGGTGCATTGCTACTAACGTTTTGCCTTACCAAGTTTTTTGCTATGTCAAGTTACACATTTGAGCGTTAACACGCAAAAAATTGGAAGTAGGTGCTGTTATCGGTTCGGTTTGCGTACACAGTTTACGTCTTGCTTACGTATCCGCAGTTAAAAATATTTTTTATTTACTTCGCTTAAATGTCGCTGTGGAATTGTCGTAATTCAAGGTATAAGTTCCTATGTCAAGGTCGGCATATGAAACTGATGTGCCCCGACCTACTTTGACTGCAGTCCCTGAGGAATCAAGTACTTCATACTCCGTTTCGTTACTAAAGTTGATTTCTTTTGATCCTTTTTTGTCGGTATAGCTGACTTTTGGAGTTAGGGGAGATATCCATTTGAGTTCCTTTGAAATGGAAAGACAAACATTTGAGTCGTTCATTAGCAACACTCTCATTCTATTTTCACCACTGTGTGGTTGAATTTTAAACCTATATTCACCTCCTGTTTTGGCAAAATACTCTTGTTTCCCCAATATACTCGTTTCCGTTATTTTTCGTCGGTTTACCCACCGTCCCCAACAAAAATGTTCAACAATAAAATACGCTCTTCTCCCCTTTAGGGCAGAACTTTCATCTTCATCTGTAAAGAATTGATTATTAATCCCAAAATTTTCTCTTTAGGGGTTAAAGCACTGTTTTTATTATCTTTACCCTACAGCTAATATTTCATAAATAGTATGGAAAAATCAAAGAAGAAAGTTCCCTTGGACCGAGGTGATTATAAAGACTATGAACTTCAAATCTTAAAAGTCTTTAGACAAAAGTATCCAAGGAAACTTGTCTTGGATAATCAAAGACATTTGGGAAGGCATAGCAAAACAAAAAGACAAATTGATGTTGGGTTATATACAAATTCTCTTGAACCTAAGCTCACTTGTATAGTTGAATGCAAGAACATTGGAAGAAAGGTGACCTTAGACAAGATAAACTCTTTTTATGGTTTCTTAGATGATGTTGGAGTTAAAGAAGGTATTATAGTTACTGGTCTTGGTTTTACAAAAGGAGTTGAAACTTATGCCAAGAGTAAAAAGATAAAGTTAATGCAATTATCGTATGAATATTTGAAAGATTACTACTACGTTCCGCCAACCGAAATTCCAGATGTTTTTCCTGTAGCTGTCAAATACAAGACACCATATTGTAAAAGCTGTGACATTACAATGTTTTATGAAGTAGTGGAAGTATATGGAATGGCGGAGCATGAACATTTGTTTTGCCCAAAATGCAAGGACCAACTCACAGAAAGCACAATTCGTTCTGATGGAAATCACAGGGTGATTAAAATATTTAAAGGCGGCAATGTTTCAGAAAAGGAATTGAAAGAAGTTCAAGTACAACATATTTACGCAACAAGATATGAATGGGATGACCATGGATTTTTAAGAGATGTAATTAATCCAACAATATCGAATAAAACACATTGCGGAATTTGCCGACATGAATTTTGCGAGCATCCGCCAACGCATTCTAAAATTCCTTACAAGCGAAAAAACATTTGCTCATCATGTTTTATGAGCAACCGACAATTATTAATTGATTATGGTTACATTAAGTAAATTACAACGGACCACCCAAGAATTTATTAAAGAGGGAAAACTTCATGAATATTCCGATGAAGTTGCTGCTATTATTAAAAAAGTAGATATAGAAGGCTGTGCAATATCATGTCATTATCGACCAGACGAATCGTCAAGCCACAGCTTTGCTCCAGATAGTAATTACATTAGGATTGCCATGTTGGACAAAAGCGAATCGGTTCATGTTATTTGGGATATCCTACACGAGTTTGGTCACTTTCTTTCTGGCCGACCAGAGAAGCAGGGTCCTGACTTGAACAGAGAGCTTTTGGCTTGGGATTATGCGGAAAGGGAATTAGAAGATTATCCAAAACTCAAAATTCACTCTGCCAATTTTTATGCTTATAAGGAGCATTGTTTGGAGGATTATAGGAAATTGGATGCTCTTGGCAGAAAGTAAACTGCCATGCTGACACCAAAACACAACGGCATAGGATTTGGTCTAATGAGGTATAAACCATTAAAATAAAAAGCTATGTCAAAAACAGTGCAAAAACCAACACCAAAACCGAATCCACAGTATCCAAGTACCAATCCTGGTCAGAATTCAGGAAAAGGTCGTGGTAACACACCGAAACCAAAGGGGAAGTAAGAACTAAGTAAAACGAGTATGGCAAAAGTAAGAGGAGAATTTCCTGAATATTCCAGCTACAAAAATAAGGGTATGTTCAGTTTAACCTGTGATAAAAGCATGAATCCATATACTTGGGCTCCGCCTATAGTATGGACAGGAACAGTTTGTGGTGTATCAGTAAAATTTACACAAATATCATCAGGGGTAATTGACAGAACTGATTTTGATTTCACGGGTTTTCCAGAAAAGTATGATTCAGCGATTGGATACATCATTGAAGCGATTGATGATGCAATGAAGGTTATGGATTAAGCCATACTCGTTTTATCCTTTAAAATTATGTTATCGCAACCTTCGAACTAAATACTCGCAAGACAACCTCATTTCAAAGTTTTTATTCACTGGAGATTCAACTTGAATCTTCACGTACTTCAGTCCAGGTGGCAATAAAATATCTATATATTCAGCTCCCGTTTCTTTATCAACAAAAAATAAAAAATCTGCCAATCGTGGGTTATAAAACAATTGTGGGTAGGTAAAAAACCTCGATTTACTTTCACGGCCTTGCTGCACGTTTATTGTAATTTTGATGTTTTTTGCCAGTTCCATTGGAGTGAAAGTAAAATTATATAATCTCATTGCCACAAAGTTTGAATCTAAGGGAATATCCCTTGTTGCGTATTTCGCATCATCGTTTCTTTGAAAAAAGGAATATGGCGGGAATTCCATTCCACCGATAGAGCTAAAAAATTTACTTAGTTCAGTTGAAAGTAAATCCATTCTTAGTGGGTGTAATTTCTTTTCATTTTTGGTAGAAAATAGTTGGAAATACCCAGTTTGTTTTTCTGTATTAATAAAGAAGATAATTGATGGGTTACCAGATGCCGCCCTCTCATTTCTTAGCATAATATCCCCAAACTTTGCTGGAATTTCATTTTCGTTAATATCTGTTGCTTTTACCTCTACCAATAAATATTCTTCTGGCTTATCCTTTCTCAGAGCAATCAAATCGGCTCTTATATCAAGGCTTTTCTGAACTATAACCATACCAGTTCGAGATAAGTATACCTGTGCGAGTTGCTCAGCGATTATTTCATTATAGCTATCTTGTAGTTTCATTGAATGCAAAATTTGAAGTGTATGTACCTTTATTATTTGCTAGACCTTCCCAATATTGAGCAACTTCTTCCAGTAATTTTTGTACATTATCCATCGTCAATTCATGTTTTTTTGAAACTGGAACGGAATATATGCCTTGTTCAGCTTTATCACGAATCGTTCTAAGGTAAGCTTTTGGATTCTCAAGTGAACGTGAAAGCGGCCCACCAGAATTGTCAACTCCAACTAGGTAAGTAGGCCCAACAAATGATGCTATTTTTTCATGGTCATCTCTTACCAATTTTACTTTTAATTCCAAATCATCTTCTTTTTCACCTTGCGGTCCTACCATCGTGCTTTTTGCTTGCAAGAAAAAAAAGAAATAATTATCCCTCCGCTTATACTGAACAAACAAATCAATAACTGGCCATTTTTGTTCCAGAATTTGAACCGTGCATTTTGCATCTTTGTTGCTAAAACTGAATTGGTCAAAAATACTTTTAACAACACCTTCCCCAGAATCACCGATAAGATTATTATCAACTTGTTCGCTCATGTACAAAAATTAGAATTAAGGTTCATTAGGTGCATTTTTGTCAATAGATGGGAATAGGTTTCTTAGAACTATTACCAATAATGCAAGAACGTTAATAGTTGTTGTTGTAATTAGGGCAATAATAACAGCCTCTGAAAGACTAAACTTTGAATCCTTCCATGGCAATCTTCCTAAGCCCTGTGCAACTGTAACATAAAGCATCGTAATCAGCCAACATGCAACTAAACCAAATGTATAGAAACCATATCTCCTCCTGTTTTTTAAAAATGCTTTTTTGTACCTTATATCGAATTTTTTATTTTCCGACTCATAATCAAAAAGTTCGCTTTCAGTAACAGGGTCCTCTTTAAACCCTAATGAAACGCCAACAGAATTTACTGTAGCATTTAGAATTTCTGAAAATTTTGACATTACTTCTTGTTTTTATTTTTTAATGCAGAAAAGTACTCTTTAATACTCTCGTCAGTGATTGTTTCACCCTTTGGAATATCATGCCCATGCTTAAGCGCCAGTGCATGCCATGGAGTGCCATCTTCATGAGTCATCGCTGAGAGTTGAAGTGCTGGAAACTTCGAATAGGCTTTCCAAATAGAATCAAGAAAATCCTTATCATCATCATTTTTAAAAGAAATCTTAGGAGTTTTATATTGAAAACTAAAAACGCTTGTTTCACCTAGAAAGAATTTGCTTATAGGTGATGTAATAGCATAATTACCATAAGATTTCACTTCATGGTAAACTGACTCTATAACGGGGCCATATTTCCATGCTTGTATTGCCTCATCAAATAATTTTTTATCGCCAAAATACGCCAGATACCAGCCATAAGCAAAATATAAAATTTTCTGCAATTTCATTGGATTTGAAGGTTTGTTTTCTTCAATGCCCTTTTCTATGAAATAATTTGCTATTTCGTCAACCGAGTATTCGGACTTTATTTTAGTTTCAGTTGTCATTAATTTAGATTAAAATAAATATAAGAAAAACTATTGGAAAAACAAAGCTATTCAAAATATTTATTAGGTGTTGCTATAAAATGTAGCTATAAAACTACGCCATATTCGTTTTATCTTTGAAGTTTGCTTGGCGCTGGCCAACTTCTGGTCCATTTCCTCCTTTTTCCGAGCCAGCAGTTACTGAAACCGTAGGAGCATTTTTGCCATCACTACCAAGTTCATTCGCCATCTGATTCATTTTTACATCTATTAATGGGTCACCGAGCACTTGACCTTTTGAATTGTCATCCAGATGTTTTGTAGATGTTGCTTCTTCTTTTTCGAGAAAGTTATTTACTTCTTCATTAAGAACCTTTCGGATATACTGTCTAAATTCATTTGTTGTCATAACTACTTTTTACTATAAATAGTAGAATTTTTTTACTTTTCTAATATTTATTGGAAGAGATTCCCAACGTAAGATAATTGCCGTGAAGATATCAATAACCACCAATCACGTTAATTTCCTGATTTAAAAAATCTGGGTCTGATAATCTAACCTGCTCAAAAAAGAAAGTCATTGCTTCTGGCCAAAAAAGTAATGCTGTTATACTACCGTAGGGCATATTCCATGTTCCTATAAGTTTTCCATCTCGTACACTACCGTATAGGTAAAGCATCGTATAAATTACAGTTGGATTTTTTGGAAAAATGAACTTTTTTTTGTCGACTTCTTCAGTGGTAGTATCATTATACAAAAGCTTTAACCTTAACATTATTGGTGACCATCCTTCATAACTATACCCGTATACTTTATCTAATTCGCATAAAAAAACTTCATTATTATTTGGTTTAATATCAATGATAAAAGAATAATCTTTCTTGTTCCATTTTTCTGAAATTGGAAATGTCCATCCGATTGGAGCAGTATCTAATGGTTTAAGAAGTTCCTTTAGCTCTTGGGCAATTATTCCGCTGTTACATCCTCCTAAACTCCATTGCTCTTCAAATTCTAGTGTTATGACTTCATCGACAACACTTCGCTTATACCATGCATACATATTTTATTCAAAAGGGTTTTTTGTGAAAGCTAATTTTTGAGCTTCCTTTAAAAACCATTCCCTGGTTTGCCCATCATACGCAACTTCTGAAGATACTACTGCAAAAATGTAGTCCCCGTTTTTAATACCATGCTTTTCAATCAGTTTTCTTCCAGTATCATCCAAATCCACGTAAACTACCAATTTTATTCCTACATTTTCTCGAAGGGTAATTTCATCTTCGTCAATATCCGAAACAAGATAGATATTCGCCTTTTCAAAGGTTTTAACTGAAGGGTCTTGTGTAGTAGAAAAATGAAACAAATGTGAAAACATATTTTTTTGCTTCCATATAATTTCCTCGAAGTTTCTAGTGTTTTCGTTTGCGAAAAGTTCTTCAAGAAGTTCAGTAAAATCTTCGGGCCTAAGAATAGTTCCTTTATTACTCTTTAAAATCTCCTTAAGGTTATTAAGCGACTTAATGGCATCCGCTTTTAAATCATTTGTGCTTTTTTGCTTAAAATTTTGATTGTAATGCAAACAGTCATTTCGAATGCGCCTAATCTCTTGAAATAGGTCATGTGTTGTTTGGTCAATAATGCCAGCACTTAACTGGTTACCCACACGTGTGAATTGACTTTCATTATTTGGTATGGGTATACTATTAATTAACGATAGATATTTAGAGAAATCTTCTGCGGCAACACCTACCAATGCTATACAGCTGGTGTAGAATCCTAATTCATATAAGCTTTCCGCTTCTCTTACAGGCTTTATAAAATCACTTATTTGCTTCAGATAATGAATTTCTTTAATTTCCCACTTCCTTTCTACAAAAGAATCCAGGTTCTGATTAAAACAATCTGATAAAACTTTTTTATAGGCTTCTTTATCCCTGTCTTCGTAATTTTTTCGCTCACCAGTTGGAACGGTATCATAATTAAATTTATGAAAATTGATATACATATTTTACATTTTTAATTTCCACTTAGTCAAGGTTTCATCAAATAATTCAGATGTAGAAAGAATATCTTTTGTTTTTCGAAGCATATATCCTCTCAATTCAAACTTATCACCAACTCGATTTACATATACTTTTACGTGGTCGAGGTCTTCAAATCCGTAAAGTTCTTTAATCTCTTCGTGAGGTTGCTTGTTGAAGCCCATAAATTCCATGTCATCATTAGTGAGGTCTTTAAGTTCTTTCTTTTTTATCTCTGCAAGTTTATTAAAATCGAGGGTGTCGATTAAGTGCTTAGACTTTTCTTCATACGTGTTTTCAAAGTTGTCTTCCATTTTATTTTTATTTAGTTGTTCTTATCTCTGTAATTGTACGGTTCCGTTAAAGGAGTATGATTTGTTATTCTCTAATGTAATTTTAATTAGGTAAAAATATGCTCCTGCGCTGCACGCCTCACCATTGTTTGTGTTAATGCCATTCCATCCTTTAAGCGCATCACCCTCAAAAACAAGCGTTCCCCAGCGATTAAAAATATTCATGGAGGACTGTTTTATACTTTCACCTTTAATCTTAAATATTTCGTTCACCCCGTCATTATTTGGAGTAAAAATGTTTGGGACGTAATTCGAGGCAATACCATCAATTATGACAACACCGACTGCTGTATCGGAACAACCAAATTGATTTGTTACCATCAACGAATACTGGAAATTACCTTCGCTTTGATAACTATATTGATTGCTGGGTACAGTTGAGTTGTTTCCATCTCCAAAGCTATAGAAGGTATTATGAGGTCCACTTGTGGAATCAATAAACGTCACTTGAGGATAAAGGATGTTGGTAGAAAGTGGGGTCACAAAAGATTTGACTTCAGGTTTAGGATTAACCAGAATGTAATTAGATTTATTCAATGAATCAGTACAGTTATTACTATCTCTTACTGCTACCGAAAAGGAATATAATCCAGGCACACTGAAATTGTAGAAAACGGTAGTGTCGGAAAACGGTGAACCATTTATCATCCAATTGATTTGAACTGGATGTAACGAATCGGGTAAATTTTTGAATTTAACGGTTAATGGGGCGCAGCCTACGGTGTCACTTAATGTCGCACTTACTTTAGGGCTAGGTAAAACCTGAAC
Organism: uncultured Akkermansia sp.; assembly: GCA_964474925.1. Lineage (GTDB taxonomy): Bacteria > Bacteroidota > Bacteroidia > B-17B0 > Aurantibacillaceae > Aurantibacillus. The sequence goes on from CAYYUS010000010.1 coordinate 16,295, forward strand.
GTATTCTATTCTCTGTTTTGCGCATCCGTTTTCGAAAACGGTGAATCGAACTGGATAATTACCTGGGGACGTAAAGTGAATACTATTTGGATTTTCAACGTTTGTCACGGTATAGCTTGTATTGTTGCCAATAGTCCATGTGAAAGTTGCACTACTACCATAAATTCCATTGGCAAAGAAATTAAATTGATTATTATTGAAACATTGAGGAGTTATCGGTGGATTTATATTGAGGGAAAGTTTTGGAAACACATGGATTGGCAATTTCAAAGTATCAATACAAATTCCATCGGAAGAAATTAAAGTAACGGTATAATTTCCGTAAGACGGATAAGTGTAGCTTGGAGTTGCTAGTGAGCTCGTATCAGAACTACTTGATTGAACTCCGAAATCCCAACTGAATATACTTGAGTTGCTACTTGAATTAACAAAATTGAGTGCTTTTTCGTTACAGTTCAAATTTGCATCATTTATTGAAGCAATTGGATTTGAAAAAGTTATTGTAGAAAATAGAGTATCCTTGCATCCAAATTGACTTACGACCACTGATACAGTCTTTGGTGAAGGAGTTGTAAAATGGGAAGTTGCAGGATTGACGGCTGAACTTGTTGATGTGCTATTGGCTGTAAAATTCCAATTGTAAGTTGCAGAAGGATGGACCGCTCCGCCAACGTTAAAATTAATATTGTTATTCTTAAAACAAGTTTGATAACTCGGCTGAAGTGTTGGTGA
>CAYYUS010000011.1:0-16432 GCA_964474925.1 uncultured Akkermansia sp.
GTTCATTTTTGTTTAAGCTTTTTCTTTTTTTCAACAACTACCCAAACTTTATTTCTATAGATATCTCCTTTTTGATTCATAAATTCCTGGTTAGTAGGTTCTTTTTTTAATGATATGTCTATTTCTTTTAATGCTTCATCATATTTTTTTTGATAGGTGAGAGAAAGTCCTTTGTAGAAATGCACTGAACCGTTATCATATCCTTTATTAATAGCCTTATCATAAAACTCAATCGCCTTGCTGTCGTTCTCTAATTGAAAAAAGGCAAAGCCAACCATGTATAGTTCCTCCGAGGTTAAGTTGTCGGCTTTATTTTCCTGTTTAACGAGTTCCTTATAATTTTTACTGTCGTATAATTCTAATACAGTTTGTCCGTAAGAAATCGAATAGAACAAAATTGTCAAGGTAAATGATATTATTTTTTTCATATGTCCGTTGCCTCTTAGCATTGATTATAATTTAATGAAAGATCCCACTTTAAAGATACATTTTTTTAAAACGGCTTTTTGTCGAATAAGTTAAAAACTATTTGTGAAAGAGGAATTTTACAAAATGTCATTATAAGCATATGTGTATCAATAAGTTATAAAGTATATTATTCATTTAAAAATAGTTTAACCGTTTGTTGTCGACTATAAACACTTTCTATACGGCTCCCGTTTTTTGTCGCCATACCTTTGTCTCGTCAAACTATTAGAATGGCCGTTCGAAAATAATATGACACAATAATTAAAAAATAAATAACAATAAAAAAACAAACATCATGAGCACATCAGTAAAAAACCGTGTACAATTAGAAGGAAACGTTGGCAAAAACCCAGAAGTAAAGGTATTTGAGAACAATAATAAGGTAGCAAATTTCACGGTTGCTACATCCGAGTACAAAAAGAATAAAGCAGGCGAATTTATCACCGAAACCACATGGCATAATATTTCTGCATGGGGCAAACAGGCCGAGATCGCTGAAAAAACTTTTGTAAAAGGAAGCCGCGTAAGCATTGATGGTAAGATCACCAACCGTACTTACACAGATAAAGAAGGCAACAAGCGTTACTTTACCGAGATCGTAGCGAACGAAGTAACGCTTATAGCTAAAAAAGAAGAAGCGGCTGCGTAATTCTTAGCCACAAAGACGCAAAGGCACAAAGAGTATATAAGGCCCGTAAGTCTAGTAAATAAAACTTTGTGTCTTCGTGCCTTTGTGGCAATAAAGAAACAACTGCATATCTACCGGCAAGATAGATATACAATAAATAAAGCGAGGGCCCCGTAAGGCCCCGCTTTTTAAAAAGAAAATAATCAAATAAAATATAAAGAGTAAAAAATGAAAACAATTAAGAACAAAGTACAGATCGTAGGGAACTTAGGTAATACACCTGAATTGAAAATTGTGAACGACAAAAAATTAACCCGCCTTAGCGTTGCAGTTAACGAACGCAAACGTTATGCCAACGGCGAAGTGCGCACCAAAACATATTGGCATTACATTACCGTGTGGGGCAAATTAGCTGAGCAAGTTTGTGAATTCGCTAAAAAAGGAACCTTAGTAATGGTAGATGGACGCTTAAAGAACATCAGCTATACAAATCGTTTAGGAAGAAATTGCATTGCCACAGAAATAGTTGCTAGCGAGGTGGTGATCAACTATACACAGGCGGCGTAAGTCATATTTAGCCACGGAGGCACCAAGACACGGAGAAATATGCGGAGCCCGTAAGCTGTGCATATTTTTTCTATATAGCCACGGAGACGCGGAGAAAAATTTAAACATAATATGAAAATGTAATGAGAAACAGAGAAGAAGAAGACAGAATAGGAACCGAAATAGTAGATGCCGCTTATCATGTTCATAAAGAACTTGGGCCGGGACTGTTGGAAAAGGTATACGAAGCATGCATGGAGTATGAACTAGTAAGAAGAGGGTTTAATGTAAAGAGGCAAATAATCCTTCCTATAGAGTATAATGGAATAGTGTTTAACGAAGCACTAAAACTTGATCTACTAATAAACGATAGCGTAATAATAGAATTAAAATCTATTGAATTACACAATAAACTATGGGAGGCGCAAATATTGAGTCATTTAAAACTAACTCAATTGAATTTAGGGTATCTCATTAATTTTGGAACACCTCTTATCAAGCAAGGAATAAAACGATACAAAATAAACATTTAAAACTCCGAGACGAGTTATTAAAATATCCTAATAAACACACACAGTTTAAACTCCGTGTCTTGGTGCCTCCGTGGCAAAAAAATGGAAAAGAGGAAGCGAAGCGACCGAAATAAAACCTAAATTAGCAAAACAAAATGTCAGAACTCATAGAAGGCGCAATTGTTGCCAGCAAATTTATCAATCAAACCAATCGCCATGTGTTTTTAACGGGAAAGGCCGGTACAGGCAAGACCACCTTTTTAAAACACATTATAAAACACACACACAAAAAAGCAGCCATTGTAGCGCCAACAGGTATTGCGGCCATTAATGCGGGTGGAACAACTATTCACTCGATGTTCAATATTCCGTTTGGAAGTTTTGTTCCCACACAAAATTATACGCAAAAGAATAATTCATACATACAAGTTACCGATAGGCATACGCTTTTTAAAACGCAATTCATTAATAATAACAAACGTGCCATTATTCGTGAATTAGAATTATTGATCATTGATGAGGTAAGCATGTTGCGTGCCGATGTTTTAGATGCTATTGATGCGGTGATGCGACACGTGAGGGGAAAAAGTTATTTACCCTTTGGCGGCGTACAAGTTTTATTTATTGGTGATATGTACCAATTACCTCCCGTAGTAAAAGATAACGAATGGCAAGTATTAGGCGAATTTTATAAAAGTATTTATTTTTTTGATGCACAGGTCTTACAAAATGAACCACCTATTTATATAGAACTCGATAAGATCTACCGACAAAATAATCCGGAGTTCATTACCGTATTGAATAATTTGCGTAATAATACCATCACAAAAAGTGATACGGATGTTTTAAATAAATATTATAAACCTAATTTCAAGCAAACGGTAAATGATAATTACATTACACTCACTACTCATAACCGTAAAGCAGATCTAATAAATAAGTCCTTTCTTTCAGAATTAAAGTCTCCATCCTTTTTTTACGAAGCCGAAATAAAAGGCGAATTTCCCGATAATATGTTCCCCATTGAAAAAACATTGGAATTAAAAATGGGATCACAAGTGATGTTCTTAAAAAATGATCTGAGTGGAGAGCAAAAATACTTTAACGGAAAATTGGCAAAGGTGGTTGAACTTACCACAAAAGAGATCCATGTAGAATTTGAAGATGGAAAGAGATTGAAATTGGATGAATACACCTGGGAGAATAAAAAATATGTTTTAGATGCCGGCACAAACGAGATCAAAGAAGAAACCGTTGGACAATTCATTCACTTCCCCATAAAATTAGCTTGGTCGATCACTGTACATAAAAGTCAGGGACTAACGTTTGATAAAGCTATAATTGATGTGGTTGACGCGTTCGCGCCCGGACAAGTATACGTAGCTCTTTCGCGCTTGCGAGATCTGAGTGGATTGATCTTAACATCGCCCATCAATTTTACAAGTATTTCGAGTGATATAAAAATTAGCGAGTTCTCGGGAACAAAAGATCTACAGCACGATCTGGGCGTTCAATTGGCGAATGAAACCACCAAGTTCTTAAAATATTATCTCAATTTTTGTTATGATTTCAATTGGTTGAATAATTCGTTGACCAGACATTACAAAGAACACTTTGAAGATCATAAGAGTAAATTGAAAGTGCGTTTTACTAATTGGATGCAAGAACTGATCGAAAGAACGGAGAAACTAAAAAACCAAGCAAACAAATTTGCTTCCGAGTTAAATTCGATCATTGAACTATCTCAGCCGGGATGGAAAGAAACGCTTATTAAGCGAACTAAGGATGCACAGGGGTATTTCACGCCAATTTTGAAAGAAATGTCGAGCTCTGTATTTGCAAATATTGAATTACTAAAAGATGAAAAGAAAGTAAAGCAATACATTGAAGAATTAGCAAAGCTGGAGATGATATTTTTTGAGCAAACAAAAAAAGTACAAAAAGCAGTTGGTTTATGCGAGGCCATCATAAATGGAGAGGAGTATACGAAAGATAATATCCAACAGATCCTCAAAGATAATCCTCGCGACGAAAAAGTAGAGATGGTGGTTGAGGTTAAAAAACGACCCAAAAAAATTAAAGGTGAGAAAAAGGAAAAGATCGACACCAAGCAACTAACATTTGATCTATATAAAGAAGGAAAAACCATTGAACAAATTGCGGCCATCCGCAATTTGTCTATTGGCACCATTGAAGGGCACATGGCGCATTATATACATTTAAAGCTGGTAAAAATAACCGATCTTATGCCCCAAGAAAAAGTGAAAGCCATTATTGACATGTACAATAGCTCGGATGTTGGAACCGTTGGACAATTAAAAGGGAAATTAAAGAATGACTATTCGTTTGGTGAAATTAAAATGGCTTTGGCTTCAGCTGATCTTATAGAAGATAAAAAAAGAGTGATCGTAAAAGTGTAAATTTGCAAAGTGAATTCTAATTTTCTTATAACGCTCAATAACGATCACTCCGAAGGATCTGAGAATTCATTTTATGAATTGGGCGAGAAGCAAACTGCGTTCGCGAATAACTCGGTTGTTCTTATAAATTATGATCAAACACAATATTCCTATCCTGTAAAAGCAAAGCGAACTTTTAGTGTAAACGAAATAAAAGGAGAGAAAAGTAATGGGCCTTTAAAATTACACACACTCACTAATAAAGAGGAGTATATCAAACGCGTTAATGATCTAAAACATCATATTCACATTGGCGATATTTACGAAATTAATTTTTGCGTAGAGTTTGAAGCAAAGGATGTAGACATAGATCCGGTTTCTGTTTTTTTAAGACTAAACGAATTAGCTAAAGCGCCTTATGCCGCTCTTGCAAAACTGGATGATACGTATATTATAAGCGCTAGTCCTGAGTTATTTTTGAAACGTAAAGGCGATTCACTCATTACAAAACCTATAAAAGGCACGGCTAAACGAAGTACAGATCCTCACGAAGACGAGACCCTCAAACAGCAATTGCATTTAAGTTTAAAAGAGCGCACCGAAAATGTGATGATCGTGGATGTATCGCGAAATGATCTTTCAATTTTGGCACAGCGCGCAACGGTTACCGTTCCAAAATTATATAATATCGAAACGTATGAAACCGTTCATCAAATGGTAAGTACGGTGCAATGTAAATTAAAACCCGAGCAAACATTTGAAACAATTATTGCAGCCACATTTCCAATGCCGAGTATGACGGGCGCTCCAAAAATTCGTGCGATGCAATTAATTAATGAGCAGGAGCAATTTAAACGCAAAGAATATTCGGGCGCACTGGGTTATGTGGATGAAAAGGGAGATTTTATATTATCGGTACTAATTCGTACGCTTGTTTATAATACAAAAACAAAACGTTTATCATTTGCTGTAGGAAGTGCTATCACGCATTTGTGCGACGCAGAAAAAGAATACGAAGAGTGTTTATTAAAAGCAAACGCCTTGCTTAAAGCCATTAATGGTTCTATTCAATGATCAGTTTTTTACTGGTAATAGTTTTTGCCCCACTTTTTATTTGTACTAAATAAACACCTTTAGCAAAATTCTCCGTATTTATTTTTACTATTTTTTCTGATACAAGAACGGAGTAAACTTCTTTCCCTTCGGCATTTAGTACATCGATCCCACTGTAAAATTCTTTTAGTTGAGATAGGTCAATTGTTACACTTCGCTTGGCAGGATTTGGGAACAAACTTACACTGCCAATATTTTTAGTTATTTCTTTTACGCCAATTGCAAGGGTAGTATCGCCATGATTAGCAAATGTATATTCACCCATTTTTAAAGTATCAATTTCAAAAAATCCAGATTTTACTCCGGGAGCAGTTTTAACTGCATTTTTTACCATTTTCCAATCGTCAGTAGCATCTTTACGATAATACAAACGAATGCTATCTCCATTAACTCTGCACAACAGGGTATCTAAATAACCATAAGTTGAGGTATAAAGCAAACCCCCATCGTAAGTAAAGCGCGCTTTTGCTACAAATCCGTTCGACCAAACACCTCCAACTTTCCAATAGTGTTGGTCGGAGATCAGCGCGCCCTCGGGATTATTTTTAAAAGGATCTGGCTTAACAAAATTATGCGCCATGTATACCATGTTAGAGTCGACGCCCACATTAGTTACTGTAAGTCTCATGCGTGCTCTGTTAAACACCGCGTTGGCTGAAGGTGTTTTTGCAGTGTAGGTTTCAGACGAAACCGCATCGCCTATTTTGCTATCGTAATTTAATACACTGTAACCCGGAGCATGCGGAATTACCATGGTAAACGTTTGTGCGGCACCGCTAAATGTAATTTTTCTTACAGTTCTACTCCAATCGCTTTTCAAGAAACTTAATTCTAAAGGAACGTTAGAAAATAGAGCAGGCGCACCGTAAAGTTTTTGTTTCACGGCAACTTCTACAGTATAACTTCCGGCAGTTTGTTGTAATATTTTTACAGAGTCAATCGCAAAATGTGGCCAACCCCCATTAAATACCCAGTTATTAAAAAAGTCGGTCAAACTTTTCCCACTGGATGTTTGCATCATATCACGCATTTGAATACTATTGATATGCTTCAATGTATTTTGCGTCATCAAATATTTACACGCATTAAAAAATAATGTATCTCCTAAATAACTGCGTAAGGTATGCGCTACATCCGATCCTTTTAAATACACATGATCGCCGTAAGTTAAGTTATGAGGAAGACCTGAGACAGCCCTGAATCCGGTTTCTTTTTTATGTAATTTCTTTAAGAGATCATCATGTTGTACACGGATCGAATTTAAATAAGCGGCCTTGCCATACTTCCATTCGGTGAACATAAAAGCACTGAACGATGCCATGCCTTCATTGATCCACATATCTTCTTGTGTTTCGCAGGTAATATTATCTCCCCACCAATGGTGCGCTAATTCGTGTGCCATTAAGGAAGCTTCATAGCCCATATTTCCGAGCACAGCTTTTGGATAGGCGATATTTGTGGCATGTTCCATTGCACCGCTGTTAAATGGCACTGCACAATAACCAAAACGATTCCAAATGTAAGGACCAAAATAATTCTCAAAACCTGCAATGCAATTTGGCAAATTCACAAAACCATTTTTCATGGAAGTTGTATCGGCACCTCGTGCAACCAGTGTAATTGGTTTTACACCGTTTAATGCATTGATCGTCCAATTTACTTGTTTGTAATTGGCCAAGGCCACACTTGCTAAATAAGTTGGAATTTGATCATTTAAAACCCACGTGCGCGTACGATTGGGCAGTGTAATAACATCTGACAACAAATAACCGTTGCAATAAGCTCTTCGCGCCGTATCACTTGTAATAGCAATTTGATATCTGCTGCGTTCTACAAAATTATCAAAGCACGGGAACCAAACTCTACCATAGTTATGAGGGTTGGCACCAAAACCAACACCTAAATTATATGCGTAGTTAGAACCGTCGGAATTATCAAAATAAAAACCGCCCCAACCACTTGGATCACCTTGCGGAATTCCATGATAGAACACAGTGATATAAGAGGTGTCGTTGGTATTCTTTGTTGCAGAAAAATTTACTTTTAAAATAGTATCATTATACCCATAAGTTAAAACAGTACTTCCTTCTTTAACCGAATCGATGAGTAATTTTAAAAGATCAAAACGAATGAATGTTTTATTGTTTTGTTTTGGAGCAAATTTAATGATGGTATTGCCCTTAATAAATTTGTTACTTGCCGTGCCAATTTCAAGGTTAATAAAATACTTAAAAACATCAAACGTATCGCTCCTTAAATTTGCAGCACTGTAGTAGGGCGGGGTTGCAGTAATAGCGGCCTGTTTGCCATGTTGGCATGAATATTCTTGTGCCATTGAGCTCAAACTCAGAAAAATAGCAAGTATTAATGTACTTAGTTTACGTAACGTCATGTGAATGAAATGTAAAACTAAATGTAGCAAAAAAAATCCATTTTTGAGCCTTTGTACGTATATTTAACATTGGAACTAAAACGTGGTAGACCTGAACGATATATCCGACCTTATCCGTAGTCTTGGCAAAGCAGAAAAGCGTTTTTTTAAGATGATGATATCAACAGAGAATGTTGATGTGGATCTGCTCGTTAAGTTATTTAACGAGATAGAAAAAGAAACTGTAAGTATTGAAAAATTAGAACGTAGCGGTTATTATACCGAATACGATATCGATAAGCTGTACAATTTGATCTTAAAATCTCTTCGCGGATTTCACGCCGAGAGCTGCGCCATTTTTCGTATTAAGGATGAGATCTTGAATTTGCGTTGTTTATTTGATAAAGCTCAATACCGTCAGTGCCGAAAAATGTTAGCCTCGTTAAAGCGAGAGTTGTACGACGACGAGCAGTTTGTTTTTTTATTGAAACTATTTGATGTTGAAAAAAAACTCATCGTGTTTGAAGAAGGAAAAGAGATACAACTTAAACCCGCCATCATTGCTCAGGAAGAACAGAGTGTTATAAATAAGGAACAGAAGATATTACAATATCAAAAATTATTGATCAGCATTAATGCGCGCGTTGCAGAAAAGGATGATACCTTAACCGGAACTCTTAGCAATCCTTTGCTCACCGATAATTTAGATACCTTAAGCAGAAAGGAACGCGTGTTTGTTTTAAAATGTAAAGAGCGCATCTATTCGTTCTTGAATCAAAAGATAGAATCAGAGCTGTGCTGTGCGCAAATAAAGGAGTTGTTTGCCAAACATAATTTTTTAAAGGAATATTTTTTAGAGATAGTATAAGTAAAACATGAAACCAAGTTTATTGTTACACGAGATCATTAGATCATTGAGTCCTGAAGAAAAGGCATCTTTCCTTCAAGGATCTTCGTTGCAGCAAGGCGAAAAAAATTATAAAAAGCTTTTCGTTTATATGGATTCGGTGGAAGAGTATATAGAAGAGAAAGCCAAAGAGCATTTTAAGAACGAAACTTTTGCCAAACATTTGGCGTCGGAGAAAAACCAGTTATTCCATCATATTTTAAAAAGTTTAAGACAACAACGCATCCATGATAAAAATTCGGCAGCAACCTTCGAAAAAATAAAGGATGTTCAATTGCTGTACGATAAGAATCTTCCTAAAATGGCCAATAAAGAGGCCGAGAGGATCCGTTACCGAACCACACAAGAAGAATTGTTTTATTCACACCTGGATCTTATTGAAATAGAGATCCAGTATATGGCGGTTAATAAATATAGTGAGGAAGCTGCTGCTGCTAAACTTCAACAATTGTTCGAAGAGAAGGAACTTCTTCTTAAGAAGGTAACAGCGCTGAATAAGTATCAGCAATTACTAAGAGAGATAGAATATTATTTCAACCAAAATATTTTGGTGCACGATCGCTCTAAAAAACATTTACTCGAAAGCTTTTTAGGTAATCCATACATTGCCGATCTTACCTATGCCAATAGTAAAAAAGCATTATTGCTTGGTACATTTTGTAGACTCATCTGTTATCGTATCATGCGCGAAAATGAAGTGCAAGGACGAGAGATAGATAATGCCGTTGAATTATTTAAAACGTATGGCTATTTAAAAGAAGAGTATCCAAAAATGTACATTGGCCTCAACGGATTTTTAGCGCGTTACTTAGCTATCAATGCAAATCTTAAAAAGGCGAAAATTGCTATTGATCATTTGCGATCGATAAAGGATGATAAGTGCTTTCAAACGCAAGATCTTCAAAACACAATTTTTACTCGCCTAACGGTATACGATCTTATTTTTTATAATTATTCGGGACAATATGAAAGAGCCGAAGAGCTTTTCCCTGAGATAGAAAAGAATTTAGAGAAAAATAAGAATGAATATGAGGGGCACGAATTCACTACCATTAATTTTTTAATGTTCGTTACGCATTTTGCAAGGAAGAATTATAACAAAGCGTTGAAATGCATCAACGAAATAAATAATTCTAACTTTGATGAATCGCGTCAGGATCTTTACAGATATGCCAAACTTTGTAGCCTTATTATTCATTACGAATTAAATAATACCGATTACCTTATCTATTCTTATAAATCCACCCAACGTTTCTTTAGGTTAATTGATTATCCGTTCGAATTTGAAACAACCTTCTTAAAGTATTTTAAGAACATCGCCATTTCAAAAAAACGCTCTACCAATAAAAAAATGATATTTGGAGAATTTAGAGCTCAGCTGGAAGAGATCTTCAAAGATCCTTATCAAGTGATCGCCACCGAGTATTTCGATCTTATTGCCTGGATTGATAGCCACTTGAACGAAACCGATTACGCTACCGAGATCATTAAGGCCAGAACAGATCAGTAGATTTGATTTGCCACAAAGACACGAAGGCACAAAGTTTTTTTCACCATAACTTTCCCGAAATATTTTATAGTATGGTTGTATAACAACACACTATATTTTCTTTGCGCCTTCGTGTCTTTGTGGCTATAAATAGCTGTTGGTAACAAGATAATTCTTCACGTAATCACTTACGCCTTCTTCCAAGGTGGTGAATTCTTTTTTAAACCCTGCCGCTTTTAATTTATTCATATTCGCCTCGGTAAAATATTGGTATTTATCGCGAATATCAATGGGCGTATCAATAAATTCTATATTGGGTGTTTTTCCCAAGGCATTAAAAGTTGCTTTGGCAAGATCAGAAAAGCTGCGCGCTTTACCACTTCCTAAATTATAGATTCCATTTTTTGGACTTTTCTCAAATAGAAACACCAAAACATCTACCACATCTTTTACGTAAACAAAATCGCGGAGTTGTCCGCCATCGGTATACTTAGGATTATGCGAACGGAATAACTTTACTTTACCGGTTGAATTTATTTGATGGAACGAATGAAAAATAACGGAAGCCATGCGCGCTTTATGATATTCGTTAGGCCCATATACATTAAAGAATTTTAAACCATACCAATTTGGAGGTGTTTGCGTTTGCGTAATGGCCCATTTATCAAAATCGTTCTTGCTGTCTCCGTATGGGTTCAAAGGCTTTAAACTATTGATCTTTGTTTCATCATCATCATAACCAAATTCACCCAAACCATAAGTGGCCGCTGAAGAAGCGTAGATAAATGGAATTTTATGTGTGCTGCAAATTTGCCAAAGCGATTTGGTATAATTTAAATTTAGTTCGTCGAAAATATCTACGTTAAATTCGGTTGTATCTGTGCGCGCCCCAATATGAAACACACATTTAATATCTTTCGAATTTTTGCTTAACCATTCAATAAATTCCGAACGCTCAATTTTTTTAGAGAATTTTTTAGAGGAATAATTTGCGCTCTTATCTGCCTTTGAAAAATCATCTACTAAAATAAGATCCGAATGCCCTAAAGCATTTAGTTTGCCTACTAAACAACTTCCTATGAATCCCGCTGCACCGGTAACTACTAACATGGCTCAAAGATAAAACAATTTCGGAAACGGGCCCTTGTGTTAGAAAGCAAAAAATTTTATATTAGTACTTTATTTGAATTATGGAGATCACGCGCGTATTTGATATTTTAGACTTACACAAGAGTACCTACCAGAAGGATGATATTCTTTGTGGCAAAGTAAATAAACAATGGAAAAAGTACAGTAGTAACGATTTTGTGAACCATGCCAATTTGGTAAGCTATGGCTTATTAAACCTTGGCTTGGGTATGGACGACAAAGTGGCCATCATTTCAGGCAATCGCGCCGAATGGTGTTTTGCCGATTATGGCTGCCAACAAATAGGCGTTGTTACGGTTCCCATATTCCCAACAGCCAGCAACCACGATCTTAAATTTATTTTAAATCATGCTGAGGTAAAAGCAGTGTTTATTGATGATAAAAACATCTATACAAAGCTTGCAACCATTGCGGCCGAAATTCCGGGACTAAAGCATATCATTAGTTTTAATCAATTAGGAGGCACAACTTTTTTTACTGATTTTATTGAGGCTGCTGCAAAGACTCCGGCCTTAGAAAAAGTAAATGCAATTAAAAAAACCATCACACCGCAACATTTACTCACTATTCTTTATACTTCCGGAACAACAGGAACACCAAAAGGTGTAATGATCTCGCATCATAATTTAGTGCAAAATGTGATCAGCATGCGAAATTTTGCGCCATTTGCTACTTGGTGGAAGTCGCTTAGCTTTTTACCATTGAATCACGTTTATGAGCGTATGTTGATCACGCTGTATTTACAACAAGGCATCTCCACATATTTTGCTGAAGGCTTTGAAACCATTGGCGACAATTTAAAAGAAGTTCAGCCACAAATATTTGTTTCGGTACCAAGGTTAATTGAACGTGTGTGGGAAAAAATATCCGCCGCCGGAGATAAACTCACAGGTTTCAAAAAGAAAATGTTTGATTGGAGCGTACGTTTAGCTTTAAAATATGAAGTAGATGGCGCTAATGGATTTTTTTACGAATTACAACGAAAGATCGCAGATAAATTAATTTATTCTAAATGGCGCGCTGCTATTGGCGGAAAGTTAGTGGTAATGGCATCGGGTGGCGCGGCGCTGAATCCAAAACTTGAACGTATTTTTTTATGCGCTAACATTGTGGTGTTGCAAGGTTACGGTTTAACCGAAACATGCGTTGTTGTGAGCGTAAATCATTTTGGAAAAGGAAATATTCGTATTGGATGTGTGGGTCCGGTAATTGAAAATGTAGAAGTAAAAATTGCGGAAGAGGATGGAGAAATTTTAGTAAAAGGTCCAAGTGTGATGATGGGCTATTACAAAAATAAAGAAGCTACTGATGAGGTGATGGATGCTGAAGGTTGGTTTCACACAGGGGATGTTGGAAAATTTGAAGGACGTTTTTTAAAGATCACCGATCGTAAAAAAGAAATATTTAAAACAAGCGCAGGAAAATACATTGCACCATTGGCCATTGAAAATAAATTAAAGGAATGTCGATTCATTGAGCAATGCATGGTAGTTGGTGAAGGACAAAAATTTGCATCGGCCATCATTGTTCCTAACCTTGGAAACTTTAAAGAGTATTGTAAACAAAATAGTATAGAGTGGTTAGATAATGTTACCATGACGCAACATGCCGAATTAAAAACATTCATAAACGCGCACGTTAAACAAATGAATACAACCCTGGCTCCTTACGAGCAATTAAAACGCTGTGAGATCTTAAAAGCCGAGTGGACCATTGATGGCGGTGAATTAACTCCCAAACTTAGCCTCAAACGCAAGGTCATAAAGGAAAAGAACCTTGATGCCATCAATAGGATTTACGCCGTTGAGGATTAAGCAGATAAAGATGAAATTTTATTTGACTTTGTGTCAATTTTTCTCGTTATTTGTTACCCTAAAATTAAAGTAACATCAAAGTGCAAAAGCCGCTTGTTGTTACTACAATTAAAACACAAAGACATGAAATAGCCCTTTGCTATTGCATGTGGCAAAAACAAAAAAATTAAAAACACATGAAAGTTGGAATTCCATCGGAGGTATCTGCAAATGAATTAAGAGTTGCAGCAACTCCAAAAACCGTTAAGCGATTACAGAAGCAAGGGTTTGAAGTTCAAATTCAAAAAGGCGCCGGAGTAAAGGCAAATTTTTCGGACAAAGAATTTGAAGAAGCCGGAGCGAAGATCGTAAATACGGCTGCCGACATTTACGGCGGATCGGATATTGTATTAAAGGTAAAAGAACCAACTACCGAGGAAGTTGGGATGATGAAAGAAGGATTGGTATTGTTGAGTTATTTATGGCCGGCACAAAATCAAGATCTTCTTAAAAAATTAGCAGATAAAAAAGTGAATGCTATTGCCATGGATGCGATCCCTCGTATTTCCAGGGCACAAAAAATGGATGTATTGTCATCAATGGCAAACATCGCAGGATATAGAGCCGTTATTGAAGGATCATTTCACTTTGGAAGATTTTTGAACGGACAAATTACCGCAGCAGGAAAAGTTGAGCCCGCAAAAGTTTTAGTAATTGGCGCCGGTGTTGCAGGTTTAGCTGCTATTGGCGCAGCTAATTCATTAGGCGCTGTTGTTAGAGCATTTGATACGCGTAAAGAAGTTGCTGAGCAAATTGAATCCATGGGCGCGCAATTCTTAACGGTTGAAATTAATGAAGATGGCGCAACCGCTTCGGGTTACTCAAAAGAAATGAGTAAAGAATTTATTGAAGCGGAAATGAAATTATTTTTAGAGCAAGCAAAGGAATGTGATATCGTTATTACAACGGCACAAATTCCGGGAAGAGAAGCGCCAAAATTGTGGTTAGATTACCACGTTGCTGCAATGAAACCGGGATCGGTTATTATTGACTTAGCTGCTTCAACAGGTGGTAACTGTCCGTTAACAAAGAACGGAGAAGTTTATACAACCAGTAATGGTGTTGTGATGGTTGGAAAATTAAATCAATTACCAAACCAAGCATCTCAATTATACGGAAACAACTTATGTCACTTATTAGATGACATGGGTAAAGCAGAAAAATGGAAAATTGATATGGAAGATGCTGTTGTATCTCGTGCAATGGTAACTTACAATGGAAAAATTAACTGGCCTCCTGCACCTTTACAAGTAAGCCCAACTGCCGGCGGTGGAGCCAAAAAAGTTGCCCCACCTACTGCTGAGGAAACAAAAGCAAATGATGCAGCGATCGCAAAGAAAAAAGCAACATCATCAGCTATTGGTATTGCAGTTGTTGGTGCTTTGTTATTATTAGTTGGTGCGTTTGCTCCTTCTGAATTTATTCAGCACTTCACTGTATTTGTGTTGGCAATTTTTGTTGGATGGCAAGTGATCAGCAATGTATCTCACTCTTTACACACTCCATTGATGGCTGTTACCAATGCTATTAGTGGTATTATCGTTGTTGGAGGTTTGTTACAAACAAAGAACGATATTGGTAATATGATGACAATTCTTGCTTCTGTAGGAATTTTAATTGCGAGCATTAATATTGTTGGCGGATTTGTAGTTACACACCGCATGTTGAAAATGTTTAAAAAATAAGAACTGAAATTATGTTTATAGTAAAAGAAATACAAACAGCTGCATACTTATTTGCAAGTATTCTGTTTATTTTAAGTTTGAGCGGATTATCCTCTCAAGAATCTGCAAAACGTGGCGTTCTTTTCGGAATTGTTGGAATGATCGTCGCAATTATTGCTACGGTAATGGGACAGGGTGTAGAAGGTCATGTTTACATTATTGGCGCCATTGCCGTTGCATCGGTTATTGGAATTCTGCTGGCAAGGAAAGTTGAAATGACAGCGATGCCACAATTAGTTGCTATACTTCACAGTTTTGTGGGATTAGCGGCCGTATTAGTTGGTATTGGTTCTTATCTTGATCCTGCTACACAAGCTTTAACAGGCGCAGAACACACTATCCATTTAGTAGAAGTTTTTGTGGGAATTTTTATTGGAGCGATCACCTTCACAGGTTCAATTATTGCTTGGGGAAAATTGGATGGTAAAGTGCCTTCTAAACCATGGAGTTTTGCCGGACTTCAAATGATGAATTTGATATTATTGGGAGCTTGTGTTGTTTGCGGTGTTTTCTTCTGTAAAGCAGAAGGCACAAGCGGCATGCTGTATTTGGGTATTATGACTGCTATCGCATCTTTTATTGGTGTTGTGTTAGTAATGGCTATTGGTGGTGGAGATATGCCGGTGGTAGTTTCTATGCTAAACTCTTATTCAGGATGGGCAGCAGCAGCAGCAGGTTTTATGTTAGGGAACGATCTTTTAATTGTTACCGGCGCTTTGGTAGGAAGTTCAGGTGCTATTCTTTCAATGCACATGTGCGAGGCAATGAATCGCTCTTTCTTTTCTGTAATATTTGCAAGCGCAAGTTTAGGAGCCAGAACAGGTGAGAAAAAAGCAATGGAAGGTGAAGTAACTGCATTGAATCACGAAGAGGTTGCCACTTTATTAAAAGAAGCAAAATCGGTTGTAATTGTTCCGGGATACGGAATGGCGGTTGCAAAAGCGCAGTATCCTATTCACGATATGGTTCAAACACTACAAAAGGCAGGAAAGAAAGTTCGTTTCGCTATTCATCCTGTAGCTGGGCGTTTACCAGGGCACATGAATGTGTTATTAGCAGAAGCGAATGTATCGTACGATATTGTTTTAGAAATGGATGAGATCAACGAAGACATGCCGGATACAGATGTAGTAATGGTGATTGGCGCCAACGACGTTGTAAATCCAAGTGCACAGGACGATCCGGGATGTTCAATTTACGGTATGCCTGTAATTGAAGCATGGAAAGCAGAAAAAGTAATTATCATGAAGCGTTCAATGTCTGCCGGTTATTC
>CAYYUS010000012.1:0-15781 GCA_964474925.1 uncultured Akkermansia sp.
AATCCAACAAACTATTTCAAATCAGTTCAAAAAAATCAGAAGTACGTTAACGAAGTGCAAAAGGGTGGCGAGGAAATAAACTTATATTAACAATGATACAAAACACAAACGTAACTTTAAGTAAAATAGTACATATAAGATATTAATAGTTTTTAAAAGGTTCCTAACAAATTTCAAAAAGGTAGGGTATACCCTACCTTTTTGAAATTTGTTGTAGAGTTCAATTTATTTATATCTTTAATTCTTATTACGAGTCACTTTTCCGACATGGCTCATGAAATGTATGAGCGAAAAAGTAGACATCATCATTGCAGAAGATCATCCCTTATATCGTAGCACGATAATAAAGGAATTAAAATGCTTCAATATTAATTGTATTGGAGAAGCGGCTAATGGTAAAGAACTATTCAACTTTCTTGATCCTTCAAAGTCCTCGATTGTATTACTTGATTTAGAGATGCCTGAAATGGATGGTAAACAAGCTCTTCTAAAAATAAAGGCGGAATATCCATTAGTGAAAGTGCTTATTGTTAGTCAATATGATGATTTGAATATCATTCAACATTTTCAGGAATTGGGAGCTGATGGATACTTACCTAAAAATTATATTTCGGATGATTTGAAAGTTTTAGCAGATGCAATTTGCGATTTGAGTTCTAATAAAAAACATTTTGTCTATTTTAGTTCAGATAAAAAATACATAAAATATACAAAACGAGAACGCGAACTTATTCCTTTGATTTGTGATGGAAAAACAAGTAAGGAAATGGCTTCTTCTTTGGGCCTTGGTGAAAAAGCAATAGAAAAACACAGGACTAATTTACTTGAAAAAACGGGCTCTAAAACCGTTGCTACATTTATTAAATTTTCCATTAGGCGAGGGCTTGATTTTTTAGGAGGAAGTTAGGTTATGGAAAAGAGAAAATACGTGCTCGATCTAATGCGGAAAGCCAAAGCACAATATGAAGAAAACTATATGGTAATTGCAGTTCCCAATCTTTTTACAAGAAAGTTCAGAGGGTATTGTGCAATCCGAGAAGATTTACTTTTAGTGTCTGAATATATCGAACGTATTTTAGATCAAGAAGACAGCGTTTTGCGTTCGGCACTTAATTATTCCTTCATAGCTTTATATGGTAAATGTTTTACCGATGCCTCTCAAAGTAAAGCTCCAAAATTAGAAGCCGGAAATATACCTGATGAAACACATCGCGCCACTCATGATTATTTAATGGAACTGCGGCATAAATTTATTGCTCATCGAGGCGATACAGCTAATGAAGTTGATATTAGTGTAATGCTATTTCCTAAACAAGGCAATGAGCAAACTCAAATGCGATATAAACAAGTAAGACGTTTATCCTTGAGTGTTGAAAATTTAAAGGCTGCACAAAACCTCATTGGCTTTTTGATTACTTACGTAGAGCAAAGGATTAAAGAAACAGCTCAGAAAGCCCATGATGGCTACTTAGAGATGTTTACTGCCGAACAACTTTCTATAATGACGCTAAACAATATGAAAGACGAAGAAGGGTTGTAGGTTTAAAATATTTCCTTTAAATTTTTGACGTTATTTAAAAAAAGAGTAACTTTTACCTTGCGAAAAATTTCGAGGTAATGAAAATTCTGAAAATAATTCATGGTTACCCACCTCATTATAATGCAGGTTCGGAAGTTTATAGCCAATCTATTTGTGAGGAACTTTGCAAAGAGAATGAGGTATTCGTTTTTACCCGTGAGGAAAACCCCTATATGTCAGATTTTTCCTTAAGGACAGAAAAAGCGAAAAATAATCTCACCTTCTTTTATGTAAACATGGCTCAAGGAAAGGATGGTTTTAAACATAAGGAAATTGATAAGAAATTTGAAAACATAATTAATGAAATAAATCCTGATGTTGCGCACATCGGTCATCTTAATCATTTAAGTACAGGATTAGTTGAAGTATTAAAAGAAAAAAGAATTCCAATTGCATTTACTCTCCATGATTTTTGGTTAATGTGTCCACGAGGTCAGTTTCTTCAAAGGAATTTTGGTAATCCTGAAAATCTTCAATTGTGCAACGGTCAAGAGAACCGTAAATGTGCTACAAGTTGTTATAATGCCTATTTCACAGGAAAAGATGAATATAATGAAGCTGATGTTAGCTATTGGACTGGATGGGTTTATCAGCGAATGCTCGAAACAAAACGCATTGCTGATTTAGTTGACATTTTTATTGCACCCTCAATTTATTTGAAAAATAGGTTTGTAAACGAATTTAATATTCCTGAAGAAAAAATAATATACTTGGATTACGGTTTTCCAACACACTACTTAATACCGTCGGGAGAAACGAAGAGTAGAAAAGAATTTGTGTTCGGATATATTGGTACTCATATTCCGTCAAAAGGTATCAATATACTTATTGAAGCGTTTTCAAAAGTAAACTCAGATTCAAGACTGCTAATTTGGGGTTCAAAAGACGAACAAAGCACAAATGCCTTAAAGAACATGGCAGAAAAGAATGGCACGAAAATATTCTTCAAAGGAACTTATGTAAATAAAAATCTTGCTGATGAAGTTTTTTCGCAGGTAGATTGTATCATTGTACCTTCTATTTGGGGTGAAAACTCACCTTTAGTAATACACGAAGCTCAAGCATGTAAAATTCCGGTAATAACAGCAAATTATGGAGGAATGTCTGAATACGTGAAACATAAAGAAAACGGATTATTATTTGAACACAGAAATTTCAACAGTTTATCAGAGCAAATTCAATGGGCTTTTCAACATCCATCTGAAATGAAATCATTTGGTGAACGGGGTTATATTAATCATCCAAATGGTAAAGTGCCAAATATTACTGACCATTGCAAGCAACTTATTTCAATATATCAATCAGTTAGAACGCATGAGTACACAAAATAAACTTTGGCGCATAACCATTGATACTAATCCCGAAGATTGCAATCTTAACTGTGTTATGTGCGAGGAGCATAGCCCATTTAGTAATTATATTGATGAGATGTATAAAGAAACCGGATCGAGAAAAAGGCGTATGCCAGTTGATTGGTTAGATAATATATTTCAACAAGCAAAAGACTTAGGAATTAAGGAAGTAATTCCTTCAACAATGGGCGAACCATTAATTTATAAAGCAATCGAAAAAATTTACGAATTGGCTAAACAACACGAGATTTTAATTAATCTAACTACTAATGGCACATTTCCAAGAAAAACTGTAAAAGAATGGGCGGATATTATCATTCCTCAAACAAGTGATGTCAAAATATCTTGGAATGGAGCGACAAAGGAAACCTCAGAAAAAGTAATGAAGGGAATTGATTTTGATGGCGCATTAAATAACCTAATTGAATTCATAAAATTAAGAGACAAATACTTTCAATCTTCGGGGCATTATTGCAGAGTTACATTTCAACTAACCTTTATGCAAAACAATATGCACGAGTTATCCGATATAATTAAACTTGCTGCTAAATTGAATATTGATCGAGTTAAAGGGCATCATTTATGGACGCATTTTGATGAAATAAAAGATCTAACAATGAAAAAGGACGCTGTCTCTATATCCGATTGGAATAATTACGTCAATGAAGCGCACAAAACAGCGAACCTATATAGGAAGTCAAATGGAGAAAAAGTGTTACTCGAAAATATTATTCCGTTAAAAGCTAAGGAAAATATTCAAATTCCCGATTACTATGAGTGTCCTTTTCTTGAAAAAGAACTTTGGATTTCCGCAACAGGTAAAATATCTACTTGCTGCGCTCCTGATAAACTTCGTGATACACTTGGAGATTTCGGAAATATACAAAGTCAATCAATAAATGAAACATTAAAAAGCGAAGCTTATGTTGATTTGACAAAGAATTATGCAAAAAAAAACTTGTGTAAAACTTGTAATATGCGTAAACCAATTCAAAAATGATTAGCGAAATTAAAAAACATCCTGAAAACTCTAAATTGGCGATCATAATTAGACATGCTGATAGAGATAATATACCCGAAGGAAGTTTTGGTAATGAAATACTTCTTAATGAAACTGGTATTGAAAACACAATTTTATTTGGCAAGAGTATCAGAGAATTTAAAATATGTCGTGTTTTCACAAGTCCTGTTCAAAGGTGTGTTCAAACAGCAGAATACTTAGAGAAAGGGTATGGAAAGAAATTAACGTTCCACACAACAAAAGCATTGGGCGATCCCGGGCTTCATATTAATGATGATAAATTAGCGGGAGAATTTTTATTAACGCATAGTCTTGATGAAATGTATCGACGGTTTACGGTTGGAGAACAAATTCCGGGTGTAACTTCCGCCAAGGAATTTGAGCGTGACATGACGGATTTTATTAAACAAAATACGACAGAAACGGGATTAACCATTTTTGTTACCCATGATTCATTAATTGCATTTTATGATTATTGTTTAAATAAAGTAGTTTATACAAAAGAAAATTGGGTTAAGTACTTAACAGGAATAATTTTGAAAGTTGATTAAATTATGAATTGGAAAGAAATAAAATTATCAGACGACAATACTCATTTTTTATATGATGGGAAATCTTTATTCGGAAAACAATTTAACGACGCATTAAAATTTCATGAACCTGGTCTTGCTCCGGTAAAAGACGAATCGGGTTGGTATCATATAAACACTAAGGGTGAACCCATTTACACCGAGCGATATTTACGAGTATTTGGTTATTATTTTAATCGGGCCGCTGTTACAACAAATGAAGGGTGTTTTCATTTAACGGAACTTGGAAAAGTATCTTACGATGATAAGTATGTATGGGTCGGTAATTATCAAGAAGGTTTATGTCCGGTAAAAAGTTTTACGGGTAGTTATTTTCATATTGATTTAAACGGCACGAAAATTTATAATAACTCCTTTTTATATGTCGGGGACTATAAAGATGGCTATGCCTGTGTTAAGTCCCAAAATGGATGGTTTCATATTGATAGAGAAGGAAGACCCTTCAACAATAGATTATTTAAGGGATTAGGAGTCTTTCACAAAGGCTTTGCAACTGCAAAGGATGAAAAGGGATGGTTCCACATTGATAAAAAGGGTAATGAGCTTTATCAAGAACGTTACGCTCTAATTGAACCTTATTACAACGGCTTGGCTTTGGTACACGATTTAAACTACAATAGTAGGATAATAAATGAAGAAGGAAAAGAAGTGAACGGTTAGCGTTCACTTCTTTTTTTATTTTGATACCTTATAAAGAAATAACTTTGTTAAAAAGAAAAAGATGACAATTCAGGAAATTGAAACAGTTGTAAACCGAAAGGAAAAGGAAACTATTAAAATTGAATTAAAATCATTTGAGAAGCTATTTTCAAAAGATAAGGGGGATGACATCGCTTGTGGCATTGTAGCATTTGCCAACTGCTTTGGCGGTAAAATAATTTTTGGCATTACTAATGAAGGTGATTTTGAGGGTAAGTTCACAGGCAATATTGATAAAGTAAAAGAGAATTTTTATAATTTAACTAAAGACAAAATTAGCCCAAGCATTACTCTTCAAGTAAATTTAATTGAAAATGCTAATTGGGATGTGATCGTTATCGAAGTCCCGAAAAAAACACGAATGCCCTTTGCTTTTGTTCAAGACAGAAAATCGCACGAGATTAAAAACCGTCTTTATTATAAAAGAACCGGGCATGGAAAAAAACTTGTAACCGATGCGGAATTGGATTTACTGTTTCAATATACTGATGAGCCTGAATCCAATTATGAATATCGATTATCTGCTGAGTTCAATAAACAATATAGTTTGGTGAACATTGATTCATTTGCAACATTTGGAAATTATACTATAAACAATTTTTTGGATAGAATTGATTTTAAACGAAAAGAAGAAATCTTCAAAAATAACGACCAGTTCTGTAAAATGATGCTTGAACTATACCCCTATCTTTATTTGAAACTGTTTATGACTTATTATCGTCATAGTTGGTATATACATATTACGGATGGCTTTGATAGGTCAGCTTCCGGTTCAATCACAAATGAAGATTATGAAACCCAACCTTTTTCCATTACCGAAACCCCAACCGAGGGTTTTAGTTTATTAAAAGATCTGGTAAGTGATTTTAATGGTTATATTAAAGCTTTTGGAATCGCAGGGTTTGACACATTTCAGCTTCCAAAAAACTCGCAAATTAAATTATTTTGTGATGATAAATATTCATCTATAATAATTATCAATGAGTTATTTGATGCTGAGATAATTTTTAGCCCATTGTCCTATGGCGTTGGTGTGCATCAAAGAAATCCTCTTTTTGAGGAAAATAGTGGTTTTGATGCTTATGATTATTTTCAGGCAAATTTTTACCATTTTGATGGGGCTTGTTCTTTAGTTTTCAAAATAAATACCGATAAAACTTCATTTGAAGAATATAAAAGACTTCAACATTATTTCACCACACTAAATAAATTAATAAAAAAGCATTGGGATGTGAATGAAATAATTAAACGATTGCCGCCAAAAGAAACAAGGGTAATGGCTAAAAATGTAGCAGAAACTTTGAATATTTTAAAGGCTATCCAACAGAGCAATACAACCGCATAATCTATACAACTGGTAATTTAACACCTATTTTATAAATATTTACATACTGAGGTATTTCTTCAAAGGCAAACTCCGTTAAATTATCCAATCCGTTTTCTTGGTCGGGATAAATAATTAAACAATCGATCATCTCATTCTCGGATTTGCCTAAATCCTTGTAAACTGATTTCAGTCTTGCATATCCACTTACCTGCCGCATGTCTTGATGATTCAGCCCGCCAAGATAAATAGGCTTGTATTTTGCATCAATGACCATTTTATGATCTTGGGTATTTAGCAAGAAATCCAATTCATTACCATACGTCGAAAAATGATATTTGACGTTATTTCCAAATTTATCTTTTAATAAACCCAAAACGTAGATCTCGAATAGCTTTGCCATATTTATCCAAAAAGGTGGGGTCAATATCCTTTCGTTTTTTTGAATATTGGTTATATTATATCCAAAACGTTTTATAATTAGTTTAGCAAGCTTAATCGCCTCCTCGTATTCCTTATAAAAAACGTTCGGCTTTGTTCGCTTAATCTCATTAATATTAACTTCTGACGATACACTTTCAAATGCCGGTAAAATATAATTAAGAACGTCCGAAGTATAATCAACTGAATCAATATTTTGTATTGTCGGTAAATAACGTTGAACAAAAAGTAAACATTTTTTTAATACTCTATTTTCAAAACCATTAAAGCCAAATTCATCGTAACTACAATACGTATTTAATAGCTTATTTTTGAAAATATTTTCTTTTACGGTTTTTGAAACCATTACTTTTCCTTTGACCCTGCCTTTTAAATTGTTTTCAACTCTATAATATGATTTTTTTAACCCTTTTCGGACAATATTTTGAACGATCCTTAAAAATTGAACGGCAATTAAAGGTGTTAATAAATCTTGTTGTTGTTTAATTTCAATATACGGCTCATCAAATTTAACTGCAAATAAATCATTAGTATGTTGTGATACATCAGGATGTTTTAAAGATTCAAAAAGCATCTTTAAGTAATTTAATTCCCGAGTTTCGCTGTTAATTTTTGGAGCTACATAAATGGCTTTTTCTTCTTTAATAATCCAATCAGTTCCTATAAAGTAACTTAGTTGAATCTGTTTCCTTTCAGCAATCCAATTTTCAACAAAACAAAGCTTGTTCTCAAAGGAAGCTTTGAAGAGCCTTTCTTCAAGATCAATAATAGCATGTTCGTATGTTTGAATTAAACGATCACTCATTACATACTTTCTATTACAGATTCCGCTTCTTTAGATAGAATTCCATCTTTAATATATTCTCGTAAAATTGGTTTAATCTCGAAGTCAAGTTTTAGTTTCAAGATTTCGTCATCCGATATATTTAACGTCTCCCTTTCTTCATTTTTTATTAAAAAGTAACTGTGCCCTAAAATAACGTCAGTTGGCTTAAAGTCTTGGGCTAAATATTTGGAATTTTCTAATGAAATATCATTTTCACGAAATTCTTCACAAAACAATTTAGCAACATCATTAAAAAGAGCCTTTCCTTTTTCAGTAAATTCCGATAGTATCTTTGGTAATACATCTACAAAAGCAAATCTTCTTCTTATTGCATAATCAATATGGCCTACGCTCCGGTCAGCAGAATTCATAGTCCCAATTATGTACAAATTTTTTGGAAGTTTTAACTCTTTATCTTCATGTAAATCATCCTCATCCCCTCTCAGAGCATACATACTTTCAACCGTTGTACTTTTTGGATTGTTTTCATCGTAACGATATTCAAGTGCATAGATCAATTCACCAAGAACGGAAGGGAGATTTGCTCGGTTTATTTCATCAATTACCAGTACAAAATTTGCTAAAGGTTGGTTAAGTGCTTTTTCGGCAAATTCCGCTAAAATTTTATTTTCTACTTTGTACTCAATTTGATTGTCAATGTTTGCTTGAGCCGAAATACCACGGACAAAATCCTCGTAAGAGTATGCAGGATGGAATTGGATCACCTTATAGTCTCCTTTCATTATTACTTCATTAGATTCAAGAGAGATCTTACCCTTTATATCAAAATTGGTAAATAAGAATTTACTAAACTCAAAATTTGTAATGTTAGATTTTGATTCATCTTTTAATTTCAAAAATAACTCTTGTAGTTTTTTGTTTTTTCCAATAAAATTCAATTTTGAGCCGTCGAATTGCAATAATTTCAGGGCATTATTAAGACACTTTTCATTATTAATTGGAAAATACTTTTCTGGGTGATAAGTACAAAGAAGCTTTAAAATAAAACCACTTCCTAAATATTTAACCGCTTCATCAAGATGTTTTTCATTTGCAACATTATATAATTGTTCGGCTAATTTCTTCATAGCCTCTTGATTATCTTTTGTGTCCCTAAGAAATCCGTGTTTTGAATACTCATTAATGCCTTTTTTCCAAAAAATTAAGAACTTACTTGCATATCCTGAATAAGTTCCTAACTCCCATAAAAGGTATTCAATCCAATAACAAAAAGTATCTGTGTCACCCTGTCCAAAAGCGTATTCCTCTAATGTAAGTTTGTTTAAAGTTTCTTTCGGGAAAATTTTATGAAATTCATTAAGAAGATCAAGAAGTTCTTTCCTCTTTTCTTTTACTTCCAACTTGTTTGGGTCGAAGGCTTTTAAAAAATCGTTTATTTTTTGCTGAGGACTACCAATGTTTTTAGGCTTAGTCATTTCCTCAGCCATCAATTTTGCCAGGCGTGTTTTTCCTGTACCTGGAGGGCCTTGCAAAATTATTTGGTGTTTGTATTTAAGTAAACTGATCGTGTCTGTCATTTTATTTCGATTAATAATATGTTTATACCATTGATTAATTCTATCGTAAGTTGGATTACCTGAATTTATCGCAAAAAAAGTTCCCGTAGGTGGGGTGTTGCCCCATAGGTTATCTATCGTAGCATCCTCAGCTATTGCATCTTTATAATAACTTAAAATGGATATAGAATAATCTATTCCGAAAGAATCCTTTGATAAATCGTTATCGGAAATTCTATTTATAATAGAAACTAAACAAACAGGATAAGCTCCTTTATGAATAAGAACAATATCGCCTTTTACCAATTTCAAAAATTTGTTGCCCGCGAATTTTTCATCGGAAGTTATACGATTAATAGCCATAAATTTATCGGTAATTGTTTCGCCATCAGAACCGGCCTTCATTTGCAGTCTATAAAATACTCTACTCATTTACTACAAAACGTTTATATATCTCAATTTAACAAATAAATCAATTTCAATTTTCGGATTGTGGCGACACAATAATCCTAAACTTCGGATTAAATTCTATATTCTTGTCACCGTAAAGTCCAGGCTCTTCCTCTTCTTGAACATCCTCGTCATTTTTTGAAGTTTCGTTAAAAGGTTTTATCGGTTTCCAATCTTTGTCATTCATTACTTCAGCTAATTTGTATCCCTTGACTTCAAACTCAGGAGAATTACCAAAACCAAGAGCTTGTAGTATCTCCTTTTGGGAACTATTCATAAAACAACAAGGTATTACGAACCAAGGCAATGCTATACCGGGATGCAAATCATTAAATGTCGGAATTTCCCAGTTAGTACCATCATAAAATGTACTTTTAATATAGGGGGCGCTCACAATTGAACAACCATATTGTTCTATACCGAAGTTTACTTTGCATAGAGTCTTTTCGTCAAAAGTGTTTCTTACGTAATTATATAATAAATATAACGGCAAGCCCCCTTTACGTCTTGCATAATCAATTAGTAAATCAATCTGATGCCTTCCTCCAACTTCATGTGGAATATATCTATAATTCCCATTAACAATTCCTCGTCCAAAAGCCCCACTATGATTTATAATTTTAGCTTGTAGAGCAAAAAACATTAGCGAACCATTTACATTAACAAATAGCTCAATATCATTTCCGTTTCTACTTTCATTAACTGCTTCAAGCATTGTAATATCCCAACCTTTTCTTGTTAACGGAGACAATAATTGTTTTGCTATTTGATACTCGAAAAGAAGGTTTTGAGTGATCGTCGTTTCATGAATCTTTAAACCACGACGGGTTCTTACAAATCCAATTCTATCCCAAGTTTCCTGAGCGAAAAACTGAAACCAACTACAAGTGGTTCGGTTTAAAAGTAAATTTATCCCTTTATCTACAAATTCATCCGTCATTTTTACTTCTTCTTTTTAGCGGCTTTTTTTGCAAAAGTTTTTCTTGAAACTTTCTTTTTTGATGATTTTTTTGCCGAAGCCTTTTTTATTGATGATTTTTTCATCGAAATGCCCTCCCTCTTCTTTGAAACACCAACTTCTCTTGATCTCGATATTCTCTTACTACCAAAAACTCCTGCTGTAAATAGCGCTTCTCTTTTTTTCACCTTGCTGAAACTAGGTGAAATACTCGGAATACCTAAAGAGGTGTTTAATCTTTTAAAACCAATTCTTTTTATTTCAGGTTCATTTTTCTGGTGAAAATAATCTGGATTTTCTTTCAGAAGTGTTTCCAAACGCTTAATCAACATTTCATACCACTTTATTCCTATTTTGAAAACGAAATACTGATTGCTTTCTGTGTCAAAAATGAGATGACCTCTTTCATATATTTTAAAATATTTTAATTTTCCATGAAGACTTACACTAACTTCAAAGTCAGGTGAAACTAATCCAAGTGTTTTCTTAAATGGTTTTTTGTGTATACTCGCTAATATTTCTTGATAAGCAATCTTAGAGTTCTCGTTATTTAGTCTAATTCTTTGCTTTGTGTACTTTTGATTTAATGTAACTATCATATTGTAGAATTAAATGATTTATAACAATTTCTCCCCGACGCATCTGTCGCCCCGCTTAATGGGATATCATTTGGGCTATCGGGATGTACAGCAACACATTGAGAATTATTCTGAGCGTAAGTTCCACGTATATATCCCTTAGCCCCAAGCACAGTTTTATTGGTTGCTTTTGATATCATTTCGGGGACAGTAATAAAACCGGGAATAGCAACTAAGCCTGTATTGCAACTTGTCAATATTATTTTAGCATCGTCCTTGAGTAAATTTATCGTATTGAGCTGTTTGGAAAATTGCACCGCATTTGTGAATCCAATTCCATTACAATTAAATGCCGTTCCATGTGCAAGAATTTCCAACTCTTCTATTTTCTCTCCATTGTTACTCTTAATGACACTCATCTTATTTATCAAATCTGTTGAGTCATTGTAAGTTATGTAAGTCCAACCATTATTTTGGTCTGCTGCCCAATTAGAAATGATTTTATGATATTCTTCCAAAATTGGATCAGGGGGATTTGAACTATTTACTGCTATTACTTTCATTTATTTTGCTTAATTAATTTTTCTCAATTTCTGTCCACCATACCGATACGTATAAACGAAAGGATTCTCATCTGCTTGTACTTTTTCTAATACTTTCGGCCACAGGTTCAGAACGGTTAATGCAAGATCAAACATATCGAGCTTTTTATTTGCCTTTAGTTTAAAGGCAAACACTCTGTATCCAGCCTCGAAATGTTTTAATGTCGTTACATCAATTCCTGTTGCGCTTCTATCCATGATAAACACAATCGGCTTATCTGCCTCTTCCCCTTTTGTCCAAGCGCTAATTGTGAACGCCTTACCTTTTCCGATACTATGTATCAGTTTCAAAGCCTCTACAACGGCTTTAGGGTAATTATTGTCAAATAAAATATTCATCCTATTGCTTACTATATTCTAACGCTGCTAATATTTCGTCTTTATCAAGATTATATTGATCTTGAATTGTTGCAATTGAATCTTCTCCGTCATAAATACTATTTATTAGTTCAACCCACACTTCTTTTCCAACGATTGATGGTTTTCCTCCACCTTCTTTCGGATCAACAACAATTTTGCCTTTTCCTTTGGTTGGCATTAAACGTTGTGCAACGCCATCCACATTGAAAATAATATCTCTAAAGAAAAGTGTAATAAATTCAATGTTAATTTGTCCTTTACCATCAAGAGTAATTAACGACGAATCGGGAAATTCAAATACGATGTCGCTACCTGAAACCTTTAATTTATTTACATCGTTTGTTGCGAACGGATAAATTTTGTTCGTTTTTGAACTTAAATCCATTCTTGCTTTTAAAATCTTTTTTAAAGTAAAATTATTATCTCTTAATGTACCTATTACTACCAATTCAATTAAGCCATGAAAACTTATTCGGAGACTATCAATATCCGTTTTTTGTTTTCCGTCAAGACCTTCGTAATTCTCTTTAAAGAGTTCGGAAAACCAACGTTTAACTTTATCTTTCGATAAGCCGGTTATTTCAGCAGTATCTTTAATGCTGTAAATGCCCTCGTGTAAACTAAATTCTTTCATTTCATTTTCAGTATTAAACAAATTTGGTAATTCAAATAAACCTTGTTGCTTATAAATAGATTCTTTTTCGGTTAATATCTTTGCTTTTTCAGTTTCTTTACCCAACTTCTTTTTATCCAACAATCCTGCTTCCAATTCTTCGGCATGTATTTTATGATTTAATTCTAATAATCGGTTTAAAATCTCTTTACGGGCATCTGGATGAATTGTGTAACGTACTCTGTCGTTTTCCGGCAAATAATCAACCTCATAAAAATCGTGTTTTAACTTTATATCTGACCAGTTATAAGTGCTTAAAACCATTTCATCTATTCTCGTATGAAGACGGCGTAATTTTACAATATCCTCTAAAGCATTTGCGCAAATGGCTTCTCCAACTTTACTAGATTTTTGTATGTCTGAAATTGATAAATCTCTTGTATTGAACAAATTATATAAATCCGTTAATCCAAGTTTTATGTTATTCATAATTTCTTTTCTGAAAGAAATATAAAAAGCACCTTCAGTATTAAGATTATCTATGACTTTTTCATCTAAATTAGATGGAAAAGGGAATGACTCAAAACCATCTTCTGGAGAATAGCTAAGATCATTTTTTAATTTCGAACTGTATTTTCTAATCCATATATAATGAATCGTACTCTGCAAAAAACAAAAGTCTGAAAAGCTATCAAATGCAAATACGATTAATGAACTTGAAAATATGATATTGGTATTATATTCAGAAATCAAAAGATACTTTGCAGTTTTTGAAGAAATAAAACATAGATTATTGTTTTTAATTGCCTTATATAAATTGGGCCTACTTCTTTCAAATTTCCAATAATTTTCACGAAGTTTAGGATCGTTATTTTTTTCTCTTTCAGGTTTAACTAAATCATAAATTCTTTGAAAAGGCTCTTTGTAAATTTTACATTTATCAATATCCATATCACCGAAATTAATTATATACCGATTGATTGTTTGTTTATAGTCAGAATTTAATTCCCTCCCATTTAAAATTGGTAAAATGATATTACTATTCTTCTGATTTGCTTTTATTAAGTTATCTTTCTCTTCCCTTGTCAATATAAATCCTTCCCCCAAAAAGGAAACACCTTTAAAAGCTTTATTTTTGTTGCTTATAAGCGAGTATGGATTAAGTAGATTCTGATTGTCATCAAAAAAGGAACTTATAAAATCTACATTTTTCCCATTTAACTCTCTGCTTTTCTCCCACTTTCCTTTGTATATAGAAAAAAGGCTTACAAAAAGTTTTGCTTGTCCAGGCCACTTTAGAGATTTTATTGCGAAGTTAACTGTTCCCCCATTATTGATTATATATTCATTACCATATGCTCTTGAATCACCGTCACATACCGAATTTGTAGTAATTACGGAAAAGAACTGTTTATCCGAAATCAGATTATAGTTCCTTCTAATAAAATATGTTACAAGATCTGCCTGCCCTCCGGATGGTTTAAAATAGAATTTAACGCAATTAAGAAAAGAATGCCCATAATTTGATGAAATATTACTTCCTCCCAAAAAAGGCGGATTTCCCAAAATACAATCGAAACCATTTTGCTGAAACACATCAGGAAATTCTAAAAACCAATGAAAGAATTTTTTATCCTGTGCGATTGCTGTCGCCATTGCCGTTTTTTGGTTTTGCCATCCGCCGTAACCTTTCATGATGGTTCTAAAATCACCATCAGTCATTAACTTATCTTTATTGGCCGTGTTCTTCGGTATAAAAAACTGAGCAATTATAGTGTCCGACATTGCCTTTAAAAATGTATATCCTTTACCATCTAAAAATTTGTTGTACGCTTTTTGCTTTATCGTAATTTCTTCGGGTGTTGTTTCCGATAATTTAACGAATGTTTTATACTCTTCCATTGCTTCCTGTACATTGGCAATGGTCGTATTTTCATAATCAGCTTTTATTTGGGTAGCATTGCCCTCACGATCTTTTCGTTCTAATTTATTACGTCGTGATAATGACGCTGCAACACCTTCTTTCTTCTCTCCCTCAGTTAACGCTTTAAAAGCCTCGTCAGGTATGCCTTTTTCCAATTCTTCCCTATGTGCCAATCCAACAATGGCATCACCGCATTTAATATGGTGGTCTAAAAAGTTTAACGGCTCACCGGGATTATGTGCTTCCAACCACAAAGCCACTTTGCATAACTCAACAGCTAAGGGGTTTTTATCTACGCCATACACGCAATTACGAATAACGTCACGCATTGCCTTACGTTGATCTAATAAGTTAGGTTGATCTTCGCCACTACGTTCTTTTGCTAATTCTAAAGCAATACGTCGTGCAGCGCTCAATAATATATGACCGCTACCGCAAGCAACGTCACAAATTTTTATACTTAGTAATGCTGTTTGTTTATCCTTTTCTTTTAGCTTTTCTTCAATTACATATTCTAACGAATGTTTAATTAAAGGTTGAACCAATTCTTCGGGAGTATAATGTGAGCCTGTTTTGCTACGCTCGTCGCTTTTTGCAAAATAAAATCTCGGTATTTCTACCTTAGTATCAAACGTAGCTTCTAATTCTAACAAGCCTTCGTAAACACTTCTACATCTAAATCACGATAATTTACGGGAGCTAGAACCTTATTATCCGTTTCAAAATAACAAAGTTTTTTTAGAACATTTAATAACGTTGCATTATCAATAAATAAATTATGCAAATCGTAATTCGGACAACTTAAAGCATCACGACCAAATAATTCGCCGTTTAATGCCATAATACCTAATTTTTTTCCAGTTTCCGTGCTTTCATAAAACGTAAATGTACTGAGTAACGAATTCCATAATTAATAATGATGGCGCATATAAGGCAAATGTAAAAGG
>CAYYUS010000013.1:0-15431 GCA_964474925.1 uncultured Akkermansia sp.
TCCTTCTCTTTCCTCAATTCAAATCCAATTTGATATAAAGGAGATAAATCAAAAACCGCGCTCGAACTTTTAAAAAGTATTTCGTCTTCATCTGTTCAGCTTGAACACTATCCCTATTGGCTTGCTTATTCTTTTGAATTAAATGATAGTTTGAAAAAGGCACAACTGTATTTTGAAATTGCGGCAAAAAGTATTTTACTGAATACGGAACATGACAAAGAACTTGTGGCAGATGCAAAACGTAGAGTAGAGAATATGAAAATGGCTTCTAAGATGCAGTATATGAGAAATACTGTGGAAGTAAAAGATATTGGTTCGCCTATAAATACAGAGGCTGAAGAGTACGTACCCTTATTGCCTTCTGATGAATCGTTCATGATATATACTTACCGCGGGAAATTGTCAAAAGGTGGGAAACAAAATTTAAATAAGCAAAGTCTTCTCCATACTTCCAAAAAAGAAGAAGGGATCTATTTTGAAGATGTTTTTACTTCTGTAAAAATAAATGACTCTACATGGAGCAAGCCAACGCCTATCAAAACCATCAATACAAGTTTGCACGATGCGGCAGTAACACTTTCATCGGATGGTAATTTACTTTTCATTTATAAAAATTTAGGTACAGGTAATGGTGATCTTTACTTGAGTCAGTTAGTTGGTAATAGCTGGACAGTGCCCGTATATCAAAAAGGATTGAATAGTGATAAATGGGAAGGTAGCGCTGCATTTTTTCCGGGAAATAAATTCATTGTTTTTTCGAGCGAACGCAAAGGTGGATTTGGTGGCAAAGATCTTTACAAAGCCGAAAAGCTTGGCGATAATCTTTGGGGAAATATTTCCAATCTTGGTCCAACCATAAACTCAGCCGACGACGAAGATGCGCCCTTCATAACCTCCGATGGAAATATCCTCTTCTTTGCATCCAACGGAAAATTAAGTACGGGTGGTTACGATATTTTAAGATCAGATCTTGTTGCGGGAATTTGGGAACAACCCTACAACATAGGGAAACCGGTTAACACACCTAATGACGACAAATTTTATATTGTGAGTGGAGATGGGAAAAAAGGATATTACTCCTCGCAAACTCAAGGTGGCAAAGGCGGTCAGGATATTTATTATATCAAGCCGGGGATCGCCGGAAAACCAGTGAGTGTGGTGCGCATATCGGGCAATGTAACATTTAACGACAAACCCATTCAAGCTTCCATTCAAATAAATTCGCTAAAGAAAAAAGAAATTGGATCGCAAACGTATGTTTCAAATTCTACTACCGGAAAATTCCTGATCAGTTTACCAACCAACAATGATTATGAATTTATTTTCACGTACAAGAATTTCCCACCGATGAAAAGAACGATCAGTACAAAAGATGTTGATTCGAGTATTGTACTAACCTTGATCGCCGATCTTTATTCTGATGCGTATGCAAAAATGGCGGAAAATAAACGCGACAGTATTGAAAAACTCAATAAACTTGCCAATTCGGGTGTAAGCTTTGATGAATTCAAAGCAAATTATGGTGACCTTATAATTGACAGTTTATTTTACAAGATCCAGATAGGAGCTTACGTTTTTATTGAGAACTTTAATTACACACGCGCAATTGATCTTGGCATCATCATTAGAAAAATATATGACGATGGTCTCACACGTTTTACGATTGGCAATTTTAAAACATTCAATGAAGCTTACCAACGTATGTTAGATGTGAAAGAACTAGCTGTAAAGGATGCTTTTATCATTGTTCATTATAAGAACAAATATTATTACCTGAGGGATATTCTTAAAAAAGGCTTATTGAAGAATAATAACGGAAAGTGATCTGTTATAAATAACCATACACTTTTGTTTTCATGAATTTTTGATAGAATTTTGGTGTTTTGCATTGAAAGCGCCAACCAATTGTAATGTTATTAGTGAGTGCATTAGACGAAAGTGTTCTTCGCTTTTTTTGATTATACAAATTATAATCATTAGTAATGGAATACAATAAGTAAAAACGTTTTAAATTCACACCCAAAGATCCGCGCCCCGTTCCACTCCAAGAGATATAAGAAATTTTTCGATCAGCAGATCCTAAAGAATAATTACGCCATTGTTGCTCCGGCCCAACAGTAAAATACCCCGAAATGAACCACGCTTTGAATAGAACCACGGTTGCTGCAATTCCTCCATTAACGCCAACATTCACTGAAGTAAATCCGTTCATATTTCCATAATCTTCATAAACGGCTCTTGCTTTCATTGGTAAAATAGCACTGTCGTTTTGAATATCAAACACGCTAAAGCTTCCTCCTAAAATAAAAGTAGCGGCCGATTTTAATTGACGGTAATTACAACCAAAACCCGATTTGAACGAATACTTTTTATAATTGGTAAAATACATGAAGCGTTGCATAAAGATGGTATTAACCATCCCTGGTTGCAAATAGTACTTTGTTATTTTGTCAACTGAATCGTAGGCTCTAACATTTTTGTCGTAAAACCCAGTAAACCTTCTAAAATAAGTTTCTGATACCCATCGATTATCACCAACACTCAAGCCTAGGTTGAACATTTTTGTGTACCCTTTTCCTTCTCCTTCATTTGAAGGATTATTACGTGTTGCCAACGAGAATGAAAATTTGTCGAAACAAAACGAAAAACCTCCCGTTAAATTTGACTCTGCTGAATATACGTGTTGAGAAAGAGAATCTCTAGGTACCAAATTAAACTCATTATTAAATGTTCGTACTTGTTGGAAAAGTCCGAGAATTAAAACGCGCTCGAATTTTTGATACTTAAGTGTATCCCAATTCCTGTGCTTTTTCTCGATCCTTGTATCGGCTTCAATAGAAGTTTGAGCTTTTGTAGCCGAACTAACTAAAGTAAAAAGAATTAAGAAGTACCTGAACATTTTTTTCATTAGCTTTGTATTGTAAAAATATAAAAAAATAACGTATGCCTGCTTTTCTTGATAAACATATTGACCGATTTATGGACACCGTGGCAGAATATGCGCCTAAAGTGATCATGGCCATCGTTGTTTTAACTATTGGATTGTGGTTAGTTAAACGCATTGCAATTTTGGCCGATAAAGCCATGAAGCGAAAAGAATTGGACATTAGTTTACGCACGTTCTTAAAAAGTTTAATGTCTATTGGTTTAAAAATTGTGCTCATAGTTACCGTTGCCGGAATGATAGGCATTGGCACCGCTAGCTTTGTGACTGTTTTAGGAGCCGCGGGTTTAGCCATAGGTTTGGCTTTACAAGGATCTTTATCAAATTTTGCAGGCGGAGTACTTATTTTGATCTTTAAACCATTTAAAGTTGGAGATACCATTGAAGCGCAAGGACAAACAGGAGAGGTAAAAGAGATCCAGATCTTTAACACGTTAATGCTAACAGGAGATCACAAAACAGTTATTCTTCCTAACGGAGTGCTTTCTAATAATACTATTGTGAACAATACACGATCAGGTAATTTACGCATCGATATTCAATTAGCAGTGAGTACCGATAACAATATTGAGAAGGTAAAAGAGATCATCATGGGTGTTGTAGAGAACAATGTGAAGATCTTAAAAAACCCTGAGCCCGGAATATTTGTTGGCAAAATAGCCGATGGCGCCATTGCGATAAATGTAAAGCCATTTTGCTTACCTGAAGATACAGCTCAACTGGCCAGTGATCTTTACAATGAGATAAAATCAGCCTTTGAGAAAAACAAGATCAAACCTCCAATTCCAAAACGACAAGTTCATTCAATTGATAGTAAAGACTTTTAAAATGACCATTATACAAGCGCAAAAACAAGTTGATCAGTGGATAAAGAAATACGGCGTTCGTTATTTTAGCGAACTCACCAATACGGCCATGCTAATGGAAGAGGTTGGCGAGGTGGCTCGCATCATGGCTCGCAAGTACGGCGAACAAAGTGAAAAGAAAAGTGATAAAAGAAAAAAGTTGGACGATGAATTGGCTGACGTACTGTTTGTTTTAATTTGCATTGCTAATCAAACAGGTATTGATCTTGAGAAAGCTTTAGAGAAAAATCTGGAGAAAAAAACTAAGCGTGATAAAACGCGCCATAAGAAAAATAAGAAATTGAAATAATTAAAGGTATTTCTTCAACCAAGTTTCTTTTAAAGGCTGTAGCCACTCTGCATACTCATTCGAATTGGAAGCTGCCACATTATAGATCAATGTGTTTTCGTCCAATTGTTTTGTTTGAAGCTTTTCCTTTATTGAAGAAGCAGATACTACCTCCACTCCATTAGGTGTTTTGTAACCAACTAATAAGCGATTCAATAATTGTAACTTATGATCTGCTTCCAATTGTTTTACTAAACGTAATAATTTGTCAATGCTACATCCGCTTGCGTTGTACTGTGTTTCATCAACACTTACTACTATAAAACGATCATTTACAATTTCAAAAGTTGCGCTAAGTGGCATTTCGTGAGCCTTCCAGCTTTGTACGAATTGTTCGCCCGCGTTTTTTACCGCATTTAAAAGGTCACCTTTTAATTCTTTATCGCTTAAATATATCCAAACCTTCTTCATTAATAAACCGGATTAATACCTGTGTAATTATGTGGTGAGATACTTTTTAATTCATTCTTTACAGCTTCACTCACATTCAATCCTTCGATGAATGCATGCAATGTATCTTTTGTAACATGCGCATTTGTACGTGTAAGATCTTTTAAAGCTTCGTAAGGTTTATTATAACCTTCTCTTCTTAAAATAGTTTGAATGGCTTCTGCGCAAACTGCCCAGTTATTATCAAGATCATTTTTAAATGCAGTTTCATTTAATATCAATTTATTTAATCCTTTTAAAATACTGGAATATGAAATGAGCGCATGAGCAGCCGGAACTCCAAGATTTCTTAACACCGTGCTATCCGTTAGATCGCGTTGCAAACGAGATACCGGTAATTTTGCCGAAAGATGCTCTAAAACAGCATTCGCTATTCCTAAATTTCCTTCTGCATTTTCAAAATCAATTGGATTTACCTTATGAGGCATGGCCGATGAACCTACTTCTCCCTCTTTTAATTTTTGTTTGAAGTATTCCATACTGATGTAGGTCCACATATCTCTACTTAGATCGATCAGGATGGTATGAATACGTTTTAATGTATCGCACCAGGCTGCTAAATTATCGTAGTGTTCAATTTGGGTGGTAAATTGCGAACGACTTAATCCAAGATCATTATTCACAAAATCATTACCAAATTTTACCCAATCAATATTTCCAAATGTTACTTGATGCGCATTAAAATTTCCGGTAGCACCACCAAACTTTGCGCTGTACGTTGAATTTGATAATTGCTTTAATTGAGCTTCCAAACGTTCTACAAATACCATTAACTCTTTTCCTAATTTTGTAGGAGAAGCAGGCTGACCATGAGTTCGGGCCAACATCGAAATATCTTTATACTCTATAGCAAGATCTTTTATTTTTTTAATCACCTCATTTAGTGAAGGAATAATTACAGCTTCTGTTGCGTCTTTTAAACTTAATGGAATAGATGTATTATTGATATCTTGAGACGTTAAACCAAAATGAATGAACTCGCCAAATTTCTCAAGACCCATTGGCTTTATTTTTTCCTTCACAAAATATTCAACCGCTTTTACATCGTGGTTGGTTACCTTTTCAAACTCCTTTATCTTTAAAGCATCTGCCAGTGTAAAATTTTGATACAAACCATGCAATCCCTTTTTTTGAGAATCGGTTAATTTACCAAGTTGAGGCAATTCAAGCTCACACATAGCAATGAAATAACGTACTTCCACCAATACCCTGTATTTGAACAAAGCATATTCAGAAAAATAATTATCAAGTGGCTCAGTGGTCTTTCTATATCGTCCATCGATAGGAGAAATAGCAGTTAAAACGGTTAATTCCATCTGTTTCTATATTATTAACGCAAACAGCAAATTTACTAATAAAATATCAGGCAAAAAAGCCTAAATTTGCACCATGAATTACGAGGGCAAATCGGTTGCTTTTCACACACTTGGCTGTAAGTTAAATTTTAGCGAAACATCGGCTATTGCGCGTTTATTTGCCGAAAAAGGCTTTGTGAAAAAGAATTTTACCGAAGCCGCGGATGTATATGTAATAAACACCTGCTCGGTAACCGAAAACGCAGATAAAGAAACAAAGAGTGTTGTAAAAAATGCGCTTAAAAATAATCCGGAAGCGTTTGTTGCTGTAGTTGGTTGTTATGCACAATTAAAACCGGATGACATTGCAAAAATAGAAGGTGTTGATGTTGTATTAGGTGCTTCTGAAAAATTCAAATTATTAAATTATATCGATCTTTCTGCAAAGAGCACACATGCTGTGGTTCACAATTGTGATATTGACGATGTGAATTTTTTTGTGGACGCCTATTCAGTTGGAGATAGAACCCGTTCGTTCTTAAAAGTGCAAGATGGTTGCGATTACAGTTGCACATTTTGTACCATTCCTTTAGCACGCGGAAGCAGCAGAAGTGATACGATAGAAAACGTTATTGCTAATGCAAAGAAAATTGCTGCAAGCGGTGTAAAAGAAATTGTTCTGACCGGTGTGAATATTGGTGATTTTGGTCACGGCCAAATAGTAGAAGTTGACGGAAGAAAAAGACGCGAATACACATTTTTTGATCTTGTAAAAGCGTTGGATGATATTGAAGGCGTTGAACGTTTTCGCATTTCATCTATAGAGCCAAACTTATTGAGCAACGAGATCATTGAATTTGTTGCGCGTTCTAAAAAATTCGTTCCACATTTTCATATTCCTTTGCAAAGCGGTAGTAATACCATTCTTAAAAAAATGAAACGTCGCTATTTGCGCGAATTATATTCGGAACGTGTTGCAACTATAAAAAATTTAATGCCAAATTGCTGTATTGGCGTTGACGTTTTGGTAGGCTTCCCGGGAGAAACAGACGTTGAATTCAACGAGACCTATGAGTTTTTGAACCAATTGGACATTTCATACTTGCATGTATTTACATACAGCGAACGCGTTAATACGCCGGCCACCGAAATGGAAGGAGCAGTTCCTATGAGCATTCGTAAACAACGCAATAAAATGTTGCGCATACTTTCTGCTAAAAAACTACGTAGTTTCTATGAAAAGAATTTGAATACAGTTCATCCGGTGATATTTGAACATGAAGATCGCAATGGTTTTATGTTTGGTTACAGCGATAATTACGTGAAAGTTAAATTGCCTTACAATGCATCCTTGGTTAATACCGTTCAAGAGGTAAAAATTGAAGGATTTGACGAGGATGGTTTAATGAACGGAGATCCAATACAAACCCTTAATCTTATTTAATTTCAAAAAATTGACTGTTTTATGGGGAAAAATTGTTAAAAGTTAATATCGGTAATACTGATATTTTTATATTCCCGATATTAGTGGTATATTTGAGTATGTGGGAAGTTGATCTGGAAAATATAAGAGTTGAAATGCAAAGCACCTTTGAACGCATTGCCCTTAAAAAACAAAAACTTCAAAACGGAAGGCCTTTATCGCAAAGCGCTTTAAGCAAAATAAAAGAGGCACTTTCCATTGAATGGACATACAATTCTAATTCTATTGAAGGCAATAGCCTTACTTTACGCGAAACACAAATGGTTTTGCAAGAAGGCATAACCGTTAAAGGAAAGCCGCTCAGAGAGCACTTTGAAGCTCATAACCATGATAAAGCCATTGATCATCTTTACAAACTTATTGCATATAAAGGCAAGCTTAAATGTTCTGATCTACTTTCACTTCATGCCTTTGTTTTGCGAAGCATTGAAGATGAACATGCGGGCCGTTTGCGCAATGGAGGCGTTAGAATAAGCGG
The DNA here is from genome assembly GCA_964474925.1 of uncultured Akkermansia sp. Lineage (GTDB taxonomy): Bacteria > Bacteroidota > Bacteroidia > B-17B0 > Aurantibacillaceae > Aurantibacillus. The sequence goes on from CAYYUS010000013.1 coordinate 7,845, forward strand.
TGCCAACTTTGTGCCTCCGGCAGCTCATAAAGTATCTCAACTCTTTGATGAATTGATCGATTTTGTAAATGGTAATCCATTACACTTAAATGATATAGAGTTGGCTACTGTTCTTCATCATAAATTTGTTTGGATACACCCTTTCTTTGATGGAAATGGCCGTACGGTTAGGCTTGCCATGAATTTATTTTTAATGCAAAAAGGATATCCTCCTGCCATAATCCTCAAAGAGGATAGAAAAAAATACTACGATGCTTTAAACCTTGCAAATAAAGGTAATTACAGCAAGTTAATACTGCTTATTTGTCAAGCTACCGAACGAAGCTTAAATATCTATTTGGCTGCAATGCCCGGAAACGATGCTGATTATGATTCGATCCAAAACATTGTTCAAGAGGAAGGATTACCTTATGGTCAGGAATACATCAGTTTATTGGCACGCAGAGGAAAAATTGATGCCTACAAAGAAGGAAGGGTTTGGTACACTTCCAAAAAGGCCGTTAAAAATTACATGTCAACCCGTAAGCGAGTACGTTAATAACTTGGTTGATTTTTTTACAGAACAAAATAAGTTCGCTTATTTTATTTGGTGATATTTAGTATTTGAAACTCTTTTAAAATGGCGCAAAACAAAGTTAAAATTGGTATTATTTTTGGTGGACAAAGCAAGGAGCGCGAGATCTCGTTTGCAGGTGGAAGAACTGTTTACGATAATTTAAATAAATCCATTTTTGAAGCTATCCCCATTTTTGTTGACAGCTTTGGAAATTTTGTAGAATTAAAATGGGAATTCATTTACAAAGGAACCATTCGTGATTTTTATCCGCCGGTTGAATTTCTTCCTGCGGAATCACATTTTCAATACTATGCCGAAAATCTTGGTAACCTTTCTACTTCCGAGCAAGAAAAATTAGTTGAGAAGATCGGAAAGAAAATTAGCGTAACCGAATTAAAAACTAAAATTGAATTCGCTTTTTTATGTCTGCATGGCCCCTATGGAGAAGACGGGCGCATACAAGGTTTATTCGAATATTATCAAATTCCATATAGTGGTTCTGGCGTTCTACCCTCTTCTATCGGCATAGATAAATCTGTTCAAAAACGAATGATGGTAGATAAAGGATTTAATAGTCCTAATTTTTTAACCATCGATCGTGCAGCCTGGATAAACGGAACTTGTAAAGGCGTTTTTGCAGAAGTAAAAAGTAAAATTGGTTTTCCATGTGTGGTAAAACCTGCAAATCAAGGTTCGAGCATTGGTATAAGCGTTTTAAGTAAGGAGAATGAAACAGATTTTATGTATGCTGTTGAGAAAGCTTTATTTACTTATTGGTTAGATGCAGAAGAATGGAAAAATAAAAACGATGAAGAGAAATTAAGCTTTGTGAAAAAGCTAACCGATATACGCGAAGGAATTGGCATGCCGATATTAGTAAGCATTTTTCCCGACAACCAATCGCTTACTGACGAAAAAACAATTTACGATCCGGATGCTTTACTAAACGAATTCAATTCTAATTTCAAAAGTGGCGGAATGATGTTGCAAAGTTTAGATGGAGAAAGCACCGTATTGGTTGAAGGATTTATTGAAGGGAAAGAATTTAGTTGCATTGTAGTTGAGAACGAAAAAGGAACACCAATTGCTCTACCTCCTACCGAAATTAAAAAAGGAAAAGAATTATTTGATTATAGAAGTAAATATTTACCGGGGCTTTCCAGAAAAATAACACCTATTGATCTTCCGGATGTACAAATTGAAGCCATTAGAAAAGATTGCGAACGTTTGTTCTTGGAATTGAAATTTGATGTATACGCTCGTATTGATGGTTTTTTAAGTACAGATGGCAAAATATTTTTAAATGATCCGAATACAACTTCGGGCATGATGCCATCTTCCTTTTTCTTCCATCAAGCTGCTGAAATTGGATTGAGTCCTTCAGAGTTTTTAAGTTTTATTATTAGCACATCCTTGCGCAAGCGAATCATTCAAGCCAAAGGAAATACGGTTTATAAGGAATTAGAGTTAAAGCTAGAAGGTTTGATACACAAGGAATCTAACGCTGCCTCTTATAAAACAAAAGTAGCAGTTATCCTTGGCGGTTATTCTTCAGAACGTCATATCTCAGTTGAAAGTGGAAGAAATGTATATGAAAAACTGGCCTCCTCAGAAAAATATTTTCCTATCCCTGTTTTCCTTACGGGCGGACATGATGACCATGAGTTGTATCAGATCCCTATTAATTTGTTATTGAAAGACAATGCGGATGATATCAAAGAAAAAATTCAAAATTTCAAAGTTCATCCGCTTATTCAAAAGATAAAAGGGCAATGTGCTTCCATCATCGAAAAATTTTCGAGAAATAATTTGGCGGCGCCTATAACTTTAAATTATGAGAAACTTTCAAAAGAAGTTGCTGAAGTGTTTATTGCCTTGCATGGGAGACCGGGCGAAGATGGCGCAGTACAAGAACAATTAGACAAAGTTGGCTTGAGTTATAATGGTTCAAATAAAGACAGCTCAAGTATTACCATTGATAAATACCGAACTAATGAGATCTTAAAACAAAACGGGTATTTAATAGCCGAACATATTTTAATTACCGAACAAGATTGGAAGAATAATAAAGCTAAGCTTACCGAAACTCTACAAAACACTATCAAATTTCCATTTATTGCCAAACCTGTTGATGACGGTTGCAGCAGCGCAGTGAAAAAAATAAAAACATTAGCTGAGTTTGAAGCCTTCGCCAAATTAATGTTCCGAACAAGCGAAGAATTAGATGCGCAAGCCGCTGAAACACTTCATATAAAAGAAAAGGAAGAATTCCCTATAAAGCCGGTGATATTAGTTGAAGAATTGATCAGCAAACGTGATGCAAAGCATTTTTTAGAAATTACCGGTGGAATGCTTACCAAATACAACAGCAAAGGGGAATTGGAATATGAAGTATTTGAAGCATCGGAAGCATTAGCGGGCGGTGAAGTATTAAGCTTAGAAGAGAAATTTTTAGCCGGACAGGGGCAAAATATTACTCCAGCCCGTTACGCAAAAAATAAAGAAAGCAGAGACAAAATAAGTGAGCAAGTAAAAAAAGCGTTAGGTGGTGCTGCAAAAGCACTTGGCGTTAGTGGTTATTGTCGCATTGATGCTTTTGTTCGTGTTTTTGACAATGACAGAGCAGAAATTATTTTTATTGAAGTGAATTCTTTGCCCGGTATGACTCCTGCTACTTGTATTTTCCATCAGGCTGCTATCAATAGTTATAAACCTTACGAATTCATTGATAAGATCCTAGATTTTGGCGTGAAACGTAAGGAGATGGTCAGTGCCTGATCAAAACTTAGCGCCAATACTTACAAAGAAAGTTCTACCATTTCCCGGCATTAATCCCGGACCCGGATATCCACCTGCTCTTCTTGTAAAATAATTTACATCGGCTAAGTTATTGACACCCGCTTTAAAATTATAATTTTTTGAAAAGCCATAGGTCATAGATGCATCCATGATCGTATAACCTGGAATTTTACCAATAGTGGCTGTTGAATTTGCAAGTTCAGTATTGGCAGCATCCGAGTATACACCATCTATCGCATTCAACTGAAATGTAGCCGAAAAAGTTTTGTAAATATAAGTTGCTCCATAACGTTGTGTTTGCTGTGGTACATATTCCACTTTTTTTCCAACCAATGTTTTTGTAGGATCATTCATTAAAGCAGGATTGTCCCATCGCGTGTAGGTTGCATCGATGTAGGCGTAAGAAACATACAAATTAAGATGTCCGTACTTAGCAGAGTTCATCATTAATCCTAAAACATCTATTTCTAAATATGACTCAATTCCTTTACTCACTGAAGTTCCAATGTTTGTTTTATATGGTGCTCCATTTTGACTTATTGTTCCGATTCGGTTATTATATAACAAATAAAATCCGCCGATATCAAAACTAATAGCCTCTTTTAATGTTCCTCTAAAACCACCATCAATATTATGACCATATGCATCCTTTAAATTAGGATCGATCACATCAGTGGTTCCAGAAGGAGTTAACTCCGAAAATGTAATTGGTCTGTAGTTCTGACTAAAATTAGCATACACGTTAGTTGTTGAACTTGTTTTAAATTCACTTCCAACTCCCATCAACATTACATTTCTTGTTCTGGATTCTTTAGAGATCTCGTCTTGCTTTCCGCTACTTATCTTGTAATATCCATCGGCGGCATTGTTGATCATTTCGTAACGAACGCCGGGCGTGATCGATAATCGCTTTCCTATTTTTAATAAATGCTCAGCAAAAAATGCGTAATTCTCTGTATAATATGTAAGACTTCTTCCCCAATTAGGATCAATCAAATTAATATCAAGATCAGATCCCGTGGTACCTTTTCCTAATTGCTTTCTGTTCATTTCTCCTTTGTACGCCCTTACCCCAAATGAAATAGACTGCTTTTGCCCCATTAATTTGTACGACTGAAGTACTCTGATCTCAGATCCAATGTTCTTGTAAGAATCTCTATCAACTTGACGAGGATTGTACGATTTAATTACATTATTAAATGTGTCGGCCACTGTAAGTGCCGAGACAAATCCAACACTATTTCTTTCGCCAATAATGCCAAACACCTTTGCCGTAATGTATGTATTTTCAGAAGCCTGATACTCGTAGTTCATACTTGCAACATTCCAAGGAACATTCATCCAGTTTCTATTTCTATAAGATCTTCTTGGTTCGTCTGCAAATTGCTGATCTGTTAATCCTCCGGGCTGCTTACTGTTATACTCCATGTTTGTATAATCTAAACTTAATTTCATTTTTGGAGTAATTGAATAGGTGATCGAGGCATAACCAGTATTTATTTCATAATTATTATTTATTCTCCAACCATCGGCACTGCGATGATGAAAGAAAGCATAGTAAGATACTTTTTTATAAGTACCGCCTAAAGCATTATATGAATTGTATAAACCATATGTTCCGGTAGTTTGTTGCGTTTCAAAAGCTATTGGCTTTTTAGGATCTCCCTTTTTTACAACGTAATTAAGTAGACCACCAAATTGCGGACCATATTGTAAAGACGCAGCTCCGCGTACGATCTCAATTCTTTCGATCGACTCTAACGCAGGCGAATAATAAGCTTCGGGATATCCAAAAGACTCGCCGCTAATATCTCCTCCATTTTGTCGCGTATTAAATTCCCAACTTCTGTTAGGACTCAATCCTCTTGTAGCAATTCCAACTTGAATTCCTGAGCCGTCATTTTCCCAAACCGTAACACCTGGTACTTTGCCAAAAACTTGTCGTGAATTATTTATAGAAAGATCCGCATCAATATTTCCTAGTTTTATAACTTCGTTTTTCTTACCGGAGTATATGATCCCATTTTGAATTTCAGGCATGCGCTGAACTTCATTTTTTGAAGGCTTTACATACAATTCAATTTCTTTTAATTGTATGGGCGCTATAGAATCGTTTACTTGCGAAAGAGCGCTTGATGAAATCAAAACAAGTGTGAGAAGTGTATATATTTTGGTTGTCATGTGAATAATTTTTGAGAGATATATTTTACGATACAAAGTTGCGCGTATGGAATCGCTTCGCCAATACCTCAAACTCGGTATTTTGATAAAGCCATCGACCAAAAACACACTACTCGTGATTATATCTTATTGATAATCTTATACTTACGCACTACTACGGAATTCTTCGTATTTTAAATGCAGTTTCTAAATCTTACTATTGATATATGAAAAGATCAATTTGCTTTTACTTAAGTATCATCTTATGCATTTCCTTGCACGCACAAACCTATGATAACAAATTAAAGAGTGCGCAACTAGAATACAACAAAGGAAATTTTAAAAAAGCATTTGAAATCACCGATCAAATTGTTAGAGAAGCCGAAAAAAATAAAAAAATAAGCTTAGATGAATTAACATCTATAAAAAGTGAGAATGCAACCTACATGGCTTTTAACGATAAGTATGATGAGAGTATGCGCATCTTCGACGCCTTGTTCAATAACCTTGGCAGCTTAAGCGAAAAAACAAGAGTTCATTTACGCAAGAATTACGGAACTGCTCTTGCATTTTACGGCTATTACCGCGATGCACTTTCGCAATTTGAAAGCGCGTACGAATTAGCAAAAAAAATTGGTATAGACAAAGATGAACACATTTCACTATTAAATTCATTGGCCCAATGTTGTCAATTTGTTTACGAATTCAAACGCTCGGAAAACTATTTAAAAGAAGCCATTGCTTACAGCGAAAAAAATGGAATGAACAAAACATTTGATCATGCCGTTTTATATAGCACGCTTGGATTAGTATATAAAGATATGTTGCTTGAATCAAGATCAATAGAGACCTATGCCAAAGCGGAGGAACTTTTTTCAACACAAACCGACACAATGAATGTTGATTTTGCTAACTTTTTACTCAACTACGCTTCTCCACTCGGCGAATCGGGGCAATTAGAAAAATCTCTTTCCCTTTTGTACAGAACGCGAAACATTCATTTAAAATTATTTGGAGAGAATTCGCCTGAATATGCAATAGTTCTAAATAATATTGGATATGTTTTTTCTAAGAATAATAAGTTCATGGAAACCGAACAATATTATACAAGAGCCATTGAATTAAAAAAGAAAATACCAGGCGTAAAGATCCTAAGCTATCTTAATTCACAAAATAATTTAATGGTATTTTACAGCAATGCCGGCCGCAAAGAAGAAGCCAAAGAAATGATGGCAGAATTAGAGCGGGGCTTGAAAGATCCTAAATTGGATGATACGCTTAGCAGAGCAACTTTTGCGCAAAATCTTGGTCAGGAATACCGACAAATGAAAGAGCGAGATAAAGCGCTAAAATATTACAAGGACGCTATTTTCTATTACGATAGAGTTTACGGAACAGGAAATGAACTGTCGGGCGATATTTACCTTGCTATGTCGTACGTTTGCATTGACGCGAATGAACTTGAAAAAGCAAATGATTATATTCAGCTAGCCACACAAAGCTTTACCCCTGCTCTCATGAAAGGTGATGCAAACGCTATTTTCATCATTTGTAATATTGTTGGGATCTGCGATGCGGTTAAAACGCCTTCTGTTGGTAAAACTTTAATAGACCAAGCAATAGAATTACTCAAAATAAATAACATTACGGACGAAGGCGCAAAAGAACAAGTATACATTACAAAAGCATTGAATGCTGCCGACTTAAATGATATAAAAGTTTCTATCGACTACTTCAACAAATATCTTGATCTAAAATATTTGCAAATAGGGGATCGCTTTAGGTATATGTCGGAAAATGAGAAATTAGCCTTTATGGATAATATGGATCAGAATGTAAAAAACTATTATGCCGTTGCTTTAAGCTATATTGATAAAAATCCTGCGATCGTAAAGAGCACATTGAATTTCAGATTAAGATCCAAAGGACTTTTATTGAATAACATGTCGAAGATAAAAAACAAGATCAACGAATTGAACGATCCTACTTTGAACAAAAAATTTGAAACTCTCAAAACCGATAGAGAAAATATCACTAAGCTGATGAACTTGAACACCAATGAATATCCTGAT
>CAYYUS010000014.1:0-15198 GCA_964474925.1 uncultured Akkermansia sp.
AGAATTATGTCGCCTCAAAATTCCGTGTGGTTCAAAATCAAACTTCACAAGATTCATTTGTGTACAATGCAGATGATGAAGTGATGAGAGAATATATGAGAACCTGGAAAAGTCCAGTACACCTTGTGCCCTTTAGCATCAAAAAACCAATTGATGGCGATGGCGCATTTTTAACCGAAAACCAAATAACCATAAACTATAAACCAAACCAAAATCCCTTAATTATGACGATTGAACAACTCGCCCTACAAGGCAAACACAATGTGTACAATTCAATGGCCGCTTCTCTGGCTTCACGCATCGTTGATGTGCGCAAAGAGAGCATCAAAGAAAGTATGCAAGATTTTCAAGGAATTGAACATCGCCTTGAATTTGTTGCATCTATCAATGGTGTAGAATTCATCAACGATTCAAAAGCTACCAACATCAACTCTACCTGGTATGCATTAGAAAGCATGCAAAAACCTATCGTTTGGATCTGCGGTGGTCAAGACAAAGGCAATGACTACAATGAACTTACTGAGCTTGTAAAAGCAAAAGTAAAAGCTATCATTTGCTTAGGTAAGAACAATAAAAAGATCATCAGTGCTTTTAAAGATGCTGTTGAACTTATTGTTGATACCGATAATGCTCACGACGCTGTTGCTGCTGCTTACAAGATCGGTAAAACCGGTGATGTGGTGCTTTTATCACCTGCTTGCGCTAGCTTCGACCTGTATGAGAATTACGAAGACAGAGGGATGCAGTTCAAAGCGGCTGTTAGGTCACTTTAATTAAGAACGTAGCTTAACGGAAAGCCTTAAGGTTTTACATCATTTTTCGAAATGGTTTTAAAAACGACGGCACATACCTGATCAAATATAGATCAGATACTTCCGCAAGCGCAATAAAAAAGGAAAAATGAAATTATTCAGTTACTTAAAAGGCGATAAGGTTATTTGGGTGATAATGCTTTTATTATCACTGCTCTCTACTTTGGTGGTTTATAGCGCCGTTGTAACTCTTGCACACAAATACAAGCAAGGCGATACTGAATTTTTCCTCATTAAACATTTTGGTTTGATCGTTTCGGGATTTTTACTGGCGTATTTTTTTCATAAAATAAAATACACGGCCTTTAGTAAGATCTCACAAATTGGTTTTTATCTATGCATTCCGCTTCTACTCTTCACTTTATTTAAGGGTGTTAGTGCAGGTGAAGCAGTTCGTTGGTTACCAATTCCGGGAACATCGTTAACTTTTCAATCGTCAGACATCGCCAAGATCATGTTATTATTATATGTGGCGCGAACTATCACTTTAAAATTTGATCAGTTACAAGATTTTAAAGGTTTAACGCTTCATCTATTATTACCTATAGGTATTATTTGTGGTTTGATATTACCTGCCAACTTTTCTACAGCAGCTTTATTATTTCTTAATTGTTTATTCCTGATGTTTGCAGGACGCATCAAGTTAAAATTCATCTCTTATATTTTATTACTATGCGTTGGATTTGGTTTGCTTTTAAGTCTTTTAATTTTTACCGTTCCCGATCTTATTCCAAGGGGAAGAACGTGGAAAGCACGTATAGAGAATTTTGCGAGCAATGATAGCAAAAGTAACTACCAAGCCGAACAAGCTAAAATTGCCATTGCAAGCGGTGGTGTTATTGGTAAAGGTCCGGGAAATTCAACACAACGTGCCTTTTTACCGCAAGCTTCTTCCGATTTTATTTACGCGATCATCATTGAAGAGTATGGTTTGGTTACAGCTCTTTTAATTTTATTCCTGTATCTCATTTTGTTTTTCAGAGGTATTCGCATTTTGCGAGACTCCGATAAAACTTTTGGCGGATTAATTTCCGTAGGACTTGCCTTTAGCTTGGTTTTTCAAGCGCTCATTAATATGGCCGTTGCCGTAAATCTATTTCCGGTAACAGGGCAACCCTTGCCATTGATAAGTATGGGTGGAACATCCATTTGGTTCACCATGATCTCTTTGGGAATTATTTTAAGCGTAAGCAACAGCAATAACGATAAAACCGAAGAGCAACTTGCAACAGATTAAGGTCATATTAAGTGGTGGTGGCACCGGTGGACATATATTTCCTGCAGTTGCCATAGCCAACGAACTCAAAAAACAAATTCCAAACGTTCAGATACTTTTTGTTGGTGCCTTAGGAAGAATGGAAATGGAAAAAGTTCCAAAGGCCGGTTACGATATTATTGGTTTGCCAATTGCCGGATTTCAAAGAAGTTTATCTCTCTCAAATTTTACATTTCCGTTCAAACTTATTATGAGTTTGCTTAAAGCTCGTAAGATCATTAAAGATTTTAAGCCTAATGTAGTTATTGGCACAGGAGGTTATGCCAGTGGACCAATACTGAGAGCCGCTACTAACAAAGGAATTCCAACTTTGATCCAAGAACAAAATTCTTACGCCGGCATTACCAATAAAATTTTGGGCGCCAAAGTAAATACCATTTGTGTGGCTTACGAAGGCATGGATAAATTTTTCCCAAAAGAAAAGATCGTGTTTAGTGGGAATCCAATTCGTCAGGATATTACCGGTGTTTCAGAAAAAAGAAACGAAGCATTTGACTTTTTTAAACTCGATAAAAATAAAAAAGCCATTTTAGTTGTTGGTGGAAGTTTGGGCGCAAAAGGTATTAATGAGGCCATGGGCGAAGGTTTAAAACAATTAGCCGATGAAAATATTCAGCTTGTTTGGCAAACAGGTAAAAACTATTTTGAAACAGCTAAACAACAATGCGCGCCCTTTGAATCAAAAAATATTAAAGCCGTTGATTTTATCACGCGCATGGATCTTGCTTACGCATTTGCAGATATTGTGATCTCAAGGGCCGGCGCGGGTGCTATATCAGAACTATGCGCTGTAAAAAAACCGAGTATTTTTGTTCCCTTACCAACAGCGGCCGAAGATCATCAAACAAAAAATGCAATGTCGCTCGTTATCAAAAATGCGGCTCTATTAGTAAGAGATGTTGATGCCAAGAAAGATCTGGTCAGGAAAGCAGTTGAATTAATAAAAGACGAACCCCTTCAAAAAGAACTCACCGAAAAAATTGGCACGATGGCCATTCATAATTCGGTGGAGATCATTGCCAATGAAGTTCTAAAGCTCCTCAAAAAATGAACATCTTAAATTACAAACTATACTATTTCCTCGGAATTGGCGGTATTGGAATGAGCGCATTGGCAAGGTATTTCAATCATTACGGCAAAAAAGTTTCGGGTTACGATAAAACAAGAACAACGCTCACATCTCAATTAGAAAATGAAGGAATTCCCTGTCATTACGAAGAGAATGTTGAATTACTGCAAAAAACTTTAAGCGGCTATAAGCCCGAAGAAGTATTGATCGTATTTACTCCGGCTGTTCCCTTGGAACACAAAGAATATATATTCCTAAAACAAAATGGCTACACCATTCTAAAACGTTCGGCCGTATTGGGAGAAATAACCAAACAATTTAAAACAATTGCCATCGCGGGCACTCATGGAAAAACAACAACAACAACCATGGTTTCGCATTTACTGAAGAGTAATGACGTTAACTGTTTTGCATTCATGGGCGGAATTTCGAAGAATTACGATACAAATCTCTTGCTTGGCGATCCTTCAAAAAGCGAAACATACGTGGTAGTTGAAGCGGATGAGTACGACAGATCTTTCCTAACATTACATCCGTATCTATCTGTAATTACGAGTTGTGACGCAGATCATTTAGATATTTACAAGAACCACCAATTTGTAAAGGAAGGCTATGAATTATTTGCGAATTTGATCCAAAAAGATGGCCGTTTGATTGTTAACAAAAATGTTGATAATGAATTAACTCTTCCCTCTAATAAGCTCATCTACTCTTTAAATTTAAATACCAATTATGTTGCTGAAAATGTGCGTTTTATAGAAAATGAAGCGTACTTTGATGTGATCAGTCCGATTGAAAATTTAACAGGTGTTTGTCTCGGAATTACAGGGATGCATAACGTTGAAAATTCGCTCGCGGCAATTGCGATCGCGCAGCAAGTTGGTTTAAAAGGCGAACAGATAAAAAAAGCCTTACGTTCTTTTAGTGGTGTGAAACGCCGATTTGATTACCGATTCAGATCGAGCAAAACAATTTACATTGATGATTACGCGCATCACCCGGAAGAGTTGAAAGCGACGATATCATCAGTGAAGCGAATTTACCCAAGCAAAAAGATCACAGGTGTTTTTCAACCTCATCTTTTTAGCCGCACAAGGGATTTTGCTGATGGTTTTGCTCAGAGCTTGAGTTTGTTAGATGAAGTAATTCTGCTGGATATTTACCCCGCACGTGAACTTCCGATAGAAGGTGTAACATCGAAAATGCTTCTTGAAAAAGTAACAACAGCAAATAAAAAGTTGCTAAGCAAACAGGAAGTATTAGAACACATTCGAACTAATGATCACGAAGTGATCGTTACCATGGGTGCAGGAGATATTGATGGATTAGTAAAACCCATTGAAGACATACTAAAAGAAAAGATAAAATAGAATTTTGAAGAAGATAAATTATAAAAAACTCTTTACCGCGCTTACTTGGGTCCTTGTTCTTTCAGGCCTTGTGATCTCATGGTCGTTTGCCAGCGAAAAACATGGTCACGCCAAGGTAAATCATGTTTCTGTCGAGATCATCAATCCTTCTGACAACGAATTCATCAACGAAACGGAAGTAAAGAATTTCTTTGAAGAAAGACATGATGTATTGGTGAACAACGAACTAAAAAATATCGACATCAACGGTTTGGAAAAAGCTTTGAATTCTAATCCCGCCGTTGAAAATGCCGAAATTTCATATGATGTAAATGGTGATCTTAAAATTTCGGTGAAACAACGTCGCCCGCTGGTTCGCATCATCACTTCAGCCGGCGAAAGTTATTATATCGATTCACTAAGCAAATTGATGCCCATGAGTTTTAGAGCAACCGGAAGAGTTTTGGTTGCTAATGGTGCCATTTACGAATCATACGCCCGCCGATACCAATATTCAGTTGATCAAATTGCACAGAACGCCTTATTCAAAGAAATTAGTGTGCTAGATGATATTTACGATATCTCCAAACATATTTATGCCGATTCGTTATTATGCGATCTTATTCACCAAATTTACGTTACGCCTGAAAAGGAATTTGTGCTAACACCGGTTGTTGGCGATCAATCCATTTTACTTGGTAAAAACGAAGATCTGGATGTGAAATTAAACAAACTTAAATTATTCTATAGCGAAGGTTTGAACAAAACCAATAGCTGGAACAAATATTCAACTATTAATTTAAAATTTAAAAACCTGGTTGTTTGCACCAAAAAATAATTCTATGGAAGAAAACACAACTAATTTAGGCTCTGACCTTGTAGTAGGGCTAGACATTGGAACCACAAAAATTGCTGCCATTGTTGGCCGTAAAAATGAACATGGTAAAATTGAGATCATGGGCATTGGCAAAACCGAATCGCTTGGTGTGAACCGTGGCGTTGTGGTAAATATTGAGCAAACTGTTGCTTCAATAAAAACGGCTATAGCAATTGCAGCCGATAAAGCCAATGTGGATATTGGAGAAGTTATTGTAGGAATTGCAGGGCAACATATCAAAAGTATGCAACACCGTGGTATGATCACTCGTCAATCGCTAGATGATGAAGTTAGCCAAAAAGATGTGGATCAATTGATCGATAACATGCATCGCTTGGTAATGAATCCGGGTGAAGAAGTAATTCATGTTATTCCACAAGAATATATCATTGATAACGAAAGCGGCATTAAAAATCCAATTGGTCATGCCGGAATTCGTTTAGAAGGAAATTTTCATATCATCACCGGACAAGTAAGTGCTGTTAAAAATATTTTCAAGTGCGTTAACCGTGCAGGTTTAGAAATTGTTGACCTTCATTTAGAGCCATTAGCAAGTGCTGACGCTGTATTAAGCGACGAAGAAAAAGAAGCAGGTGTTGTATTGGTTGATATCGGTGGAGGAACAACAGACGTTGCCGTATTTTACGATGGCATTATTCGTCACACTGCTGTAATTCCATTTGGTGGAAATATTGTAACCGATGATATCAAAGAAGGATGCAGTATCATTAAATCACAAGCAGAACAATTAAAAGTTCGTTTTGGTTCGGCATTAGCGCAAGAGAATCAAGAGAACGAAATTATTTCTATTCCCGGCTTATCTGGTCGTGCCCCAAAAGAAGTTTCTGTAAAATTATTGGCGCAGATCATCCAAGCGCGTATGGAAGAAATTTTAGAATTTGTTCTATTCGAAATAAAATCATCAGGCTACGAACGTAAATTATCTGCGGGCATCGTAGTTACAGGTGGTGGATCGATGCTAAAACATTTACAACAACTGATCATGCTTACCAGCGGAATGGATTGCCGTATTGGAACACCCAATAAACATTTAAGTTCAGCCGATAATGAATTGAAAAATCCATTGTACGCAACAGGTATTGGACTTGTAATGAAAGGTATTGAAAAATACGAACGCGAATCGAAACGCGGCATGAACTTCAACAAACCTGAATTAGTAGAAAAAGAAGAAACAGTTTCGGTAAAAGAAGCAAAAAAAATAACCAATCACTCACAAAAAAAGATAGGATCCTTTTTTGATACACTTATAACGCGCGCTAAAGATTGGATGAGCGACGACATTGAATAATTAATTTATAAACTAACTAATCCCTTAATAACCTAAAACCATAACCACCATGATGCAATTTGAATTACCAAACGCCGAGAGTTCGATCATAAAAGTGATCGGTGTTGGCGGCGGCGGAAGCAACGCTGTAAACCATATGTTCTTGATGGGCATTAAAGGCGTTGATTTTATCGTAGCAAATACCGATAGACAAGCGCTTGAAAAAAGCCCCGTTAATCACAAGATCCAATTAGGAAGCAATCTTACAAAAGGATTGGGCGCTGGCTCTATTCCCGATGTTGGACGCGATGCAGCCATTGAATCTATTGACGAGATCAGAGCCTATTTAACCGAAAATACGCAAATGGTATTTATCACAACCGGTTTAGGTGGTGGTACAGGTACTGGAGCTGCTCCGGTAATTGCAAGTATTGCACGTGAGTTGGGAATACTTACAGTTGGTATTGTTACGTTACCTTTTATGTTTGAAGGTAAAAAACGTAAAACACAAGCCGATGCTGGTTTAGAAGAAATGAAGAAGTATGTTGATACGCTTTTAGTGATCAGCAACGATAAATTACGCGAGATCTACGGTAATTTAAAAATGAGCGAAGCATTTGCTCATGCTGATGATGTATTAACAGGTGCTGCAAAAAGTATTGCAGAGATCATTAGTTTACACATGCACATTAACGTTGATTTCAACGATGTGAAAACTGTAATGAAAGACAGTGGTGTTGCAATAATGGGTAGTGCAATTGCAAGCGGCGAAAAACGTGCTTTAAAAGCTGTTGAGGGCGCATTGAATTCTCCATTATTAAATGACAACGATATCAGCGGTGCTCGCCATGTATTATTGAACATCATGAGCGGTAGTGATGATATTGATATGGACGAATTTGGTGAAATAACCGACTTTATTCAAGAAGCTGCTGGTGGTACAGCCGAATTGATAACAGGTTATGGCACTGATGCATCTTTAGGTGATAGCGTAAGTGTTACTATTATTGCTACAGGATTTAAATCACGTCCATCTCAAAGTTTTGAAGCTTCTTTTTATAAAGAAAGAAAAGTGGTTGACTTAAATGAAACAAAAACTGAAGAAGTTATTGCTCCGATCAACGAAGTTAAAGAAGAAGAACCGTTTGTATTCGTTAAGCAAGAGATCATTGAAGAAAAAGAGGTTAGTTTTGAGATCACTGAAACAAACTTAACAGATGACGAAGGCAATATAGAAGCTACAAACATTGAGATCACCGAAACAAAAGAATTTACGTTTACAACTGTAAATGAAAATACGGAGTATCCAACAAACGAAATAAAAGAAGAGACTGTTTCTGAAACGCCAAATATTGTAGCAGAGATATCTCGCGAAGAGCAGATCAAATTAGCTCAAGAGCGTATCCGTAAACTAAAAGAGATCACCTTGAAAATGAAAAGCCCCGAAGGCTTAGCTTCTTTAGAAAAAGAAACAGCATTCTCAAGAAAGAACATTAATTTAGAGAACAAGAACTATTCGCAGGAATCAAATGTATCTCGCTTTACATTAAGCGAAGGCGATGATAAAAAAGTAGAGATCCGTCCGAATAACTCTTTTTTACATGATAATGTAGATTAAGGAACACAAGGTTAGTTTTAGGGAAAAAGCCTCCACTTTGTGGGGGCTTTTTTAATTACTTAAGCTCGCAAGTGGTGCGCGCATAAATTCCATTTGTTGACCAAGCCCCATTATTTGAAAAAACGTTATTGTAGGTTTGATCAATAGCAGTTCCTTCTCGATCGC
Source organism: uncultured Akkermansia sp. (assembly GCA_964474925.1). Lineage (GTDB taxonomy): Bacteria > Bacteroidota > Bacteroidia > B-17B0 > Aurantibacillaceae > Aurantibacillus. Next base: position 8,455 of record CAYYUS010000014.1, read on the forward strand.
AAATGGATTGGGCTTGTTCTTTTGTATACCTCTTTTCCAAAGGTTGTGCGCTAGAAATAAAATTTTGAGATCCGCCCCCATAATTAACAATTGTTTTACACTCACAATTGTAGTTCTTTTTGCAGGAGCAAAAGAGTAGAATTAAAACGCAAAGGCGGAATATTTTCATTTGCTTTAGTGTAGATCGCATTCAGTTAATATTTTTTCTCCGGGTTTAAGTGGGTCATTTCCATGGTCTGTTATTAGATCTTCAAAACTGGTTTGCACTGTAGCGCGTTGGTGTTTACAAGCATTAATAGCTTGCTTCTTTGTCAGTCCTTTTTTATATCCTTTCGAGTCTGAAGGAAAGATCCTGGTATCATATCCACTTCCGTTGCTATATTGAAAGGTCCACGTAGTTGTACATTCACAAACCCTGTCTTTTTTACATGAAAGTAAAAATAAACATAAAAAAAATATAGATAGCTTAACTTTCAATGTCTAACTAAAGTAAAATAATTTTTTCTATTGCACAAATCGTGTGTTATCTAAAGCAAAAAGGCACCCACAGATGGATGCCTTTTAACTTTGCTTTAATATTCTTACTTAGATACTACTAATTTAGATACGCGTTTAATGCCTTTTGAACTTGTTACGTTTACAATATAAACACCACTGCTCAAATCGCTAGTGCTAATAGTATGGTCAGTATAACCGTAAGTTAAATTCTTTTGGATTTCCGATTTCAATACGCGGCCATTAAGATCCATTACATTGATCACGATGTTCTCGTTATCAGCAGCAAAGAAATTAAGTGTTACATTTCCATTGGTTGGATTTGGATACAATGATAAACCTGTGTTCTTAGCGATAATATTATTCTCCTCTACACCAATTACGGTTTGAGCCAAATAATTTTTGTTTAACCAAGCTCCTCTACCGTTGGTAGCTACATAAATAATACCTGAGTTATACGAATCCCAAGTGCTAGATTTTTGCTGCTTGATATCAAATATCTGTACATTAGGAAGTGCGTTAGTAGTACTTGCTGCATTTTTTGCATCTAGCCAAGTTGGACTTGCAACTGTAATATCATTGGTAACATAAACACCTCTATCTGTTCCAACTAAAACTCGCTTGTTATCGGTCATTTCAAATAAGGCACAATTCATAGAGCCATTAGGCAACCCCGTTCCGGTTTTACTTGTGAATGAAACAACTGTGTTGTCAATATTATCTGTGTCCATATTAGGAGAACTTACATAGATCTTGTTAGTTGCATCGGCAGTGGTTAATAATACTGTTTTGTTATCATCACTTACTGCTAAGTTGGTTATTCTCTCAGAGCATGTAAAAGTTAACGTTGTTCTGAAAGGAGAATTGTAATTAGTGGTGAATGTGAACACAGTTGTAGATGTTCTTTTTCCATTTACGCAACCAGTGTAATAAGAACCTCTGTAATCATCAATAGCAAAGTCATGGATACTTGCTCCAACATTTACCTTATACACACGATAAACAGGTACCGGTGTAAGTGAAGATGTTACATAATAAATTGCTTTACCATTTGGAGCCCACTCTAATAAATATGGTAAACCGGTTACTGTCATTTGACCTGCAGTATAAGTTCCCGAATTTGTTGTTAAAGCACCTGTACAACTTACTATTTGGAATTTTTGAGGGTCGTTGGTATTCAAAGGGCGCTTACTAACCAAAACACCTTTATCATTCAAAATAGCTAATCTAGAATTGTAATTTAGTTTATACTTTGTTGGTGCATTAGTAAATAATGGTACCAAAGAGTTTGTTCCAACATTTGAGAAGGTCCAAGCCGTCGCCGGAATAGTGGCAGTACTAGTGAATGATAAAGCAGAAATATTATCATTCTTTAAATTAATTGTACTTCCTGCAGCATAACGGTAAAAAACAGTAACTCCAACGCGAACATATTGCAAATTTGCCGTACTCGTTACTATTGGCGTAAGAGGATTTACAGGTATTTCAAATTGAATAATATCTTTAAGATCTACAGGATCGATAGAGAGTTTATTTAATGTATTTACCACTGTAGAAGTTAATCCTGTTAGTGTATAGCTAGAAGGTAAAGCTGTTGGAGATGCTGCTCCACCAAATTCCATGGTTGCTTTTGTATTGGTTGTATACGAAATATTTGCATTTCCAAAACAAGAAGAACTTGTAGTTGTAGCGATAGAAACTGTGAACGTTGAAATGTTCACTTTATCAATGATAGCAGACGCTTGAGGCTTTATCAAACTTACTGTGTAAGATGTAGCGCCGGCAACCGTTGTTGTAATAGGTATCAATACGCGTATTGAATCATTAAAGAAAATAGTTGAATCTATTGTAACAAATCGCTTAGGGTCTGTTTCTAATACACCATCTACTTTTGTGTTCTCCCATAATTTAAAAGGAGTACCTGTTGCAGTATACGTGTTGTTTACGTAAGCTTGGTCTTTTGTTGATCCATTATTGCTAATGCCACGAAAATCTATTTGAGTAATGCTTGGATCTGTTAAACACTCTGAACCAAGGTGACTTACTTGCATTAGGGTAGGCTCTCCTGTTGTAATATCCGGAGAAACATAAAGATTACTATTAGCAGTTGTAAAGAATGCCGTTTTTGGTGAAAGTTTAGAATACACAGCGTTAAAAAAATCGCCATTCAGATAATTAAGCTCCGAAGTTACCGATGGATAATCTCCGCTAAATACATTGATACCATTACCTGCTGTTGCTGCAATAAATCCTGAATACGGAACCAATGAATTTGTTTGGTTGGCCGTTTTTGGGAAACGCGTAATATCAACACTGTTGTATTGCGCCGTTCCTAATCCTGCTGAAAAGAATTGGAAAGTTAAAAGATAATCAGATGATTTATAAACTCCGGCATCTGTAACAAAATACGTTGCTACCATGTTACTTCCACTGGTAATGATCTTTATGTCATGGATATTCTGACGCAAATAAATTGGCGTATTAAATGCGAATTCATTTCCATATCTTCTCCAAGTTCCAACACCTTCAGGTCCACCTGTAGTTTTTGTCCATGTATAAAATTTATAGCTCCCTATAAAAACATCATCTGCATTCAATGGGTTCACAGTAACACAATGTGCATAATCTCCTGCAGCCGAACTACCGCCATTTGATAAAGGATCTAATTGTGGAGAACCCTCTAAGATCAATGTCCAATTTGTTCCGGCATCCTTACTAACAAAAAACGCATACAATGTTGCCGATGAGATATTATTACTTGTTGTAGGTTTAGCTACTGAAGCATAAATAGTATTGTTATTAGAATTAGCGATACCTAACTCAATTCTACCATAAGCCATGTCGGGAAGCTCAGTTGAACTAGGAGTAATATCAATAAAGCCACTTGGATCTCCGTTAGCCGATTTATAAACCTTTGTATAAATATACCCGCCCGAAATTAAACTGCTGGTTGCGGTTGCATAAATACCACCTGAATTATCATAATGAACAGTAAGTGCAGTAGCAGTTACGGGAATAGCGCCGGCCGCTTGGGTAAAGGTATTTCCACCATCAGTTGTGATCAACAATCCTAATGAACCTGCAACAGCAAAATTGCTTGGATTAGATGGATGACATGCGATCCTATTGATAACAGAACCCGTAACAGTTGACGACTTCACTTGCACAAGATTACTTCCCGATAATTTATAAAGCCCTGTACCAGGAATTGAGCGACTTTTAGCGGTAGCCCTTAAAAAACCTTCGCCTGTAGCAGCGTAAATTGTTCCATCAGCGCTTTGTGCTAAATAACTGATATTACGAACTGTATCTTGATCATTAACCGGTAACCAAGAGGTTCCTGAGTCTGTAGATTTAAATATACCGCTGGAAACACTTCCAACGTAAAGCACTTTGTTGTCTAATCTATCTACAACCATGTTCCTCGAGCGTCCTGCACTTAAAACAGGTCCGGCCGGCGACCAGCTATATGTTTGAGCCTTTATCTCTCCTCCTAAAACTACTGCTAGAGCAATGGCTCCCGTTAATTTGTACATATTCATCATAGCACTATATTTATCGATTATAAATTGTATAATTTTAACAAAAATGTTCATTTTTCTTTGAATAAAAAAATAACCTTTTGCCTTTTTTACGATTTGGTACTTATTTTTTCACAATTGGTACATTTTAACACATAAGTGATTTTCCAGTTAATTGATAATCAAAATTTTGAGATATTAATGGTTTTTCTAAATTTGTACTCTTAATTTTTTATGGACCAAACCAGTTTTTACGCACATCCCACGGCCGTTATCGACGAGGGCTGCATCATTGGACAGGGGACCAAAATTTGGCACTTTTCGCACATCATGCCCAAATGTAAATTAGGCAAAAATTGTAACATAGGTCAAAATGTGGTTGTTTCGCCGGAAGTGGTCTTAGGAAACAATGTAAAGGTTCAAAATAACGTATCTATTTATACAGGAGTTACTTGCGACGATGACGTTTTCCTTGGGCCGAGTATGGTCTTTACCAATGTTACAAATCCTCGCAGCGCGGTAAATCGTAAAGAACAATATGCCAAAACCCATGTTGGAAAAGGGGCTACAATTGGCGCTAATTCTACTATAGTTTGCGGACATGATATTGGCGAATTTGCTTTTATTGGTGCAGGTGCGGTTGTTACAAAAAATGTTCCTGCTTATGCATTATTGGTTGGAAATCCTGCCAAACAAATTGGATGGATGAGCGAATTTGGTCATCGTTTAAGTTTTGACGCTAATGGAATTGCCATTTGCGAAGAGAGCAAACAAACATACGAATTGAAAAATAATATAGTAAAACGCGTAAGCTAATGGGAAAGATAAAATTTGCAGTTGTAGGACAAGGCCATATTGGCAAGCGACACGCCGAAATGGTAAGACGTAATGATGATTGCGAATTAGTAGCAGTTTGTGATGTTTTGCCAAAGGAAAAATTAGGTATCGATGACCTAAAAGAAAAATTCTATTCTAATATCGATGACCTTTTAAAAGCACATCCTGAAGTGGAAGTAGTGAATGTTTGCACGCCAAATGGATTGCATGCTACACACGCTTTAAAAGCGCTAGATGCCAACAAACATGTGGTTGTAGAAAAACCAATGGCGCTTTCAAAATCCGATTGCGAAAAAATAATTTACAATGCTTTACATCATCATAAAACTGTTTTTTGTGTGATGCAAAATCGTTATTCTCCACCAAGCATGTGGTTAAAAGAAGTGATGGAGAAAAAATTAATGGGCGATATTTACATGGTACAATTGAATTGTTATTGGAACCGCGATGATCGCTATTACAAAGCCGGAGGATGGAAAGGCACACAAGATCTAGATGGCGGAACTTTGTACACACAGTTCAGTCATTGGATAGACATCATGTATTGGTTGTTTGGAGATATTACAAATATCCAAGCAAAATTTGCCGATTTCAATCACCAAAAAAGCACCGCATTTGAAGATAGCGGTTTTGTAAGTTTTGATTTTGTGAATGGAGGAATGGGTTGCGTTAATTACTCAACATCTGTTTGGGAAAAGAATTTAGAATCATCCTTAACTATTGTTGGAAGTAAAGGAAGTGTAAAGGTTGGCGGACAATACATGGATCAAATTGAAGTGTGTAATATTAAGGATTACAAAATGCCTGAATTGGCGGAAACCAATCCCGCCAACGATTACGGAGCGTATAAAGGTTCGGCAAATAACCATCATAATGTGATAGAAAATGTTGTGGAAACCTTACAAGGAAAAAATAAAATATCTACAAATGCGTTAGAAGGATTAAAAGTAGTTGATATCATCGAGCGCATATACGACTTGAGACCAAAGAATATTTTAAAAATTAAATAAGTACTGATATGATGTATCAAGATATTGTAAAAAAGAGATCGCAAGTTGCTTTGATCGGATTAGGTTATGTTGGCTTACCTATTGCTTTAGCTTTTGCTAAAAAAGTAAAAGTAATAGGTTTCGACATCAACGAGAAGCGCGTGAACTTGATGAAGAAAGGAATTGACCCGAGCAATGAATTACCAAAAAGTGAATTCAAGAATTCGGATATAACTTTTACGCACAAATTAGAGGATCTTAAAAAAGCTAACTTTTTTATTATTGCCGTTCCAACACCAATTGATGAACACAACCTGCCCGACCTAAAACCCTTGATAGCAGCCTCAACCACGGTTGGTAAGGTTTTAAAAAAAGGTGATTATGTGGTTTACGAATCAACTGTTTATCCGGGTTGTACTGAAGAAGATTGTATTCCCGTACTTGAAAAAGTAAGCGGATTAAAATACATGAAAGATTTTAAAGTGGGTTATTCGCCCGAGCGTATCAATCCGGGAGATAAAGAACATACCATCACCAAAATTTTAAAAGTAGTGAGTGGTTGCGATAAAGAAAGTTTAGAGAATATATCTCAAGTGTATGAGATCATTGTTGAACCCGGAACACATAAAGCATCTAGCATTAAAGTTGCTGAAGCTGCAAAAATTATTGAGAACACACAACGCGACGTGAATATTGCATTGATGAATGAGCTCTCGATCATTTTCAATAAAATGGGAATTAATACATACGATGTATTGGCTGCGGCAGGCACCAAATGGAATTTCTTGAAATTCTCACCGGGCCTTGTGGGCGGACATTGTATTGGTGTTGATCCCTATTATTTAACGTATAAAGCCGAAAGTTTAGGATATCATGCCCGTGTAATTAATAGCGGACGTTAT
>CAYYUS010000015.1:0-14698 GCA_964474925.1 uncultured Akkermansia sp.
AGCAAATAAACTTTAATTTTGCATTGGTTATGAGTAACGACAAATACAACCTTCGCGGCGTTTCAGCTTCTAAAGAAGATGTACATGCCGCTATTGCAAAACTCGACAAAGGACTTTTTCCCAAAGCATTTTGCAAGATAGTACCCGATGCCTTAAGTGGTAGCGATAAACATTGCCTTGTGATGCACGCCGATGGTGCAGGAACAAAATCATCATTGGCTTACATGTATTGGAAAGAAACGGGCGATCTAAGTGTGTGGAAGGGTATTGCACAAGACGCGGTGATCATGAATGTAGATGATCTTATTTGCGTTGGAGCCACAAGTAATATTTTATTATCATCTACCATTGGAAGAAATAAGAATTTAATTCCGGGCGAAGTTATTTCGGCGATCATTAATGGAACAGAAGAAGTTTTGCAAAGTTTGCGAGATAATGGCATTTCTATTTCTTCAACAGGTGGAGAAACGGCTGATGTTGGCGATCTTGTAAGAACCATTATTGTGGATAGTACAGTTGTTTGCCGAATGGAAAGAAGTAATGTGATCTCTAACGATACTATCAAAGCAGGAAACGTTATTATTGGTTTAAGCAGCTACGGAAAATCTACTTACGAAAAAGAATATAATAGTGGCATGGGCAGTAATGGTTTAACTAGCGCGCGCCATGATGTATTTAAAAAAGATCTGGCAAAAAAATTCCCTGAGAGTTTTGATAACGCATTGCCCGGCGAAGTTGTGTATACCGGCGGATTAAATTTAACGGATAAAATTGAGGTTGCGTACAGAAACTCTCAAGCAGAAGATATCACCGAAAAAATTGATGCGGCAAAATTAGTACTCTCTCCTACTCGCACATACGCGCCTATTGTGAAAAAGGTAATTGACGAATTAGGTAATTCGAACATTAACGGCATTGTGCATTGCAGCGGTGGTGCTCAAACCAAGGTATTACATTTTTTAAATGATGGCTTGCATGTGATCAAAGATCATCTATTTGATGTACCACCTTTATTTAAAACTATTCAAGAGCAAAGCCATACCGATCCAAAAGAAATGTATAAGGTGTTTAATATGGGGCATCGGATGGAATTTTATGTGAATGAAAAACACGCCATTGATATCATTTCTATTGCTAAAGCATTTAATGTGGAAGCTAAAATTATTGGAAGAGTAGAAAAGGGGGAAGGCAAAAAAGTATTCGTTAAAAGTGCTCTCGGTAATTTTGAGTATTAAAACCCTAACTTGCTAAAAACAAAAAAGGCTACCAATAGGTAGCCTTTTTTTATAATTAGGTTTTGATTATTTTAAAGTACAATCTTCTCCTGTCAAATATGGACTAACCGTACCTATAGAGACAGCAGTCTGTTTAGTTGAATAGGATACACAATCCTCATCAACGTTCTTCTTCTTTACTTTTTTGTAAGTTGTTTTTGTTGTAACATTTGTAGACCCTGGCGCATTATCCGTTTCTACACATTCACAAGTTAGATCTTTTTTGCAAGAAGCCATTGAAAGACTCACAACTGCAGCAATTATAAATATCTTTTTCATTTTAATTATTTTAAGTTTAATTATTTTAATTTACAATCATTAGTGGTGATGAATCCTGCAACCGGAGCAGTCATTTGATAAGTTGTGTTTTCGCAATTTTCAGCAGCAACACCTTTCTTAACCTTCTTGTACGTTGTTTCTGTAGTAGAAGTGAAACCTGCTGCTGATGGATCAGTAGTAGACCAAGTACACTCGCATACTCTATCCTTTTTGCAAGAAGCAAATGCTAAACCTGCAAGAACGATTGATAAATAAGTAATTTTTTTCATAATTTTTTTGTTTTAGTTTAGGTAAATATACATATAATATTTGTTCCTAAAAATTACATATATGCCTGTATTTCAAATGGTTATAAATCATCACTTTTGACATATTCGCCAATAAACATCAATGTAATTACTAAAAAAATGTTTTCTCATGCCAAAGCTTTGCCAAATAAATCCTGCTTTGCATAGATTTTTTAAAGCTGCATCATTTTAATTCACAATTATTCACCACTACTTCTGTGCCGTTGCTAAATGTTTGTGTTGCGGTAGTATTATAGCACTTAGTTGCTTCTTTAAACTCTTTTTTCTTTTGCCTTGATTTACTTACTTCCGTTTTTTTGGTGAATGCACTGCCTGTTCCGCCACCTGCAGGATGGTAGTTTTTTGTGTACGTACATTCGCAAGTAAGGTCTTTTCTACAAGAGATCGCCAAAACTAAGGAGGCTATTATAATAATAGTAGATCTCATTTTAATTCACACTCCAATCGTTCTGTTGTTACACTAGTGCCTATCGTTTCAACAGTTGAAGATGTTTGGCATAAGGTTTTTGCCTCGCCTCTGCGGGCATCAGTTATTTCGGTTGTAACCACTGTTGACTTTGTTGTTACTCCGGCTGCATTGGTATACGTGGGGATGCATTCACAAACACGTTGTTTTTTACATGCTACCAAAGCAATGCAAATAATTAATATGGCTAGAGCAGGAATTCGCAACATGTTTTAAATAAATAAAAGATCAAATTAGTTCGCACTCATTCTCTACAGTTGTAGTAACATTATCTGTGCTTGTTGTGGTAGAGTTTAAATTATAACAGCCCTCAGAAATTCTGAATTGCTTAGCCTTTTGTTTATCCTTTGTGATCTTTTTAGTATACTTTTTAGTTGTTATAGTTGTGCCTGAAGAAACAGTTGTAGTAATTTCACAATCACATGTGCGTTCTTTTCGGCATGCTGTGGAAACTGTTATAGTTATTACAGCTGCGATTAAAATAATTTTCTTCATGTTTTTAAAGATCATTTAAGTGAACATTTATTTTCTACAACTGTGGTAAGGCTATCTGCAATTGTTTCCTCTTTGCGATCTGCACACCATGTTTTAGCTTCGCCTCCTCTTATCTCTTTTATCTCCGTTTTTACAAAAGGGTCGGTAGTGGTTGTAGTTCCATTAGAAGTGGTAACTGTTCTTGTTTCGGTACACTCACATAATTTTTCCTTTTTGCAAGAGGTAAAAACTAAGCCCGTAAAAACAATACATAAAATTGCTGCAACTCTCATGTTCTCAAAATTTGATTTAAAGATAAAGATAATACAGCTCAAATAAATGAAACGCATTAATTAGCGTTAAACTAAATGAATATCAAACACTTAACTATAAAGTTTGTGCTGATCAGAATAAAAAATAGTAGATAGTTAGTTTCCTTTGAATCCAGCCTTACGTTTTTCTAAGAACGCGCTTACGCCTTCTTGAAAGTCGCCGGTACCAAAACTTTTACCAAACTCTTCAATTTCTACTTCGTAGCCATTGAGTTTAGAATTGTAACCTGCATTGATCACTTTTATTGCTGTTTTAATTGCAGTAGGACTTTTTGTTTGAATTTTTGCAGTGATCTCAAAACACTTTTTTAATAATTCATCTTGCGTTGTTACGTAATTCGCAAGTCCCCACTTTAATGCGTCTTGTGCACCTATCATATCTGCAGTTACGATCATTTCAAACGCTTTGCCTTTTCCTACCAATTGCGCTAAACGTTGTGTTCCGCCGTAACCTGGAATTACACCTAAACTTACCTCAGGCAATCCCATTTTTGCGTTATCACTTACAACGCGAATATGACAAGCCATTGCTAATTCTAATCCGCCGCCTAATGCAAAACCATTTACAGCAGCAATTACAGGCTTAGTAAAATTCTCAATAAAATTAAATATCTTAAAATGCCCAATAGAGCTTAGTTGTTTTCCTTGCTCAACCGAATAATTAGCAAACTCTGCAATATCTGCTCCGGCAACAAATGCTTTTTGTCCGGCACCGGTAATGATAACAGAATTCACTTCTTTCATGTTCTCGGCTTCCACCAAAGTTTCATGTAGATCTTCAATGGTTTGTTTGTTAAGCGCGTTTAATTTATCGGGACGATTAACGGTTATAACAAGTACACCATTTTTTATTTCGGCTAATACTAATTCAGAAGTCATTATCATTTTGTAAAATAATTATAGCAACAAATATAGGTTTAATAGATTCTAACAAAAGAAAAGTTATAAACCGCCAAAACTTTGAAAAGATTTTGTTAAAAACAACATTTAAGTTCTTCTGAAACTAAGTGTTTGGATGGAAAATTTCAGTTTCGAGGCGCGCAGATTTTTCAAAACGGCAGTTTACAAAAGGTAAATGAGGATTTTTAAAAATCTGCGTAACGAAGAAAATGAATTTTTCGGCCAAACACTATTTGTCCTTGTAGATGACCATATTAATGATCCCTTGACTAGGAGTTGAATTATCACTCAATGTTACAACAAAAGGTTTGCGTTGCCCTTCATAACAGTTATAAACAACCGCTCCTTGATCCTCAATTGGATTTGGTAATTTATTGGCGTAATAATCTTTTAGATCACAAAATAAATAAGAGCTTAATTCAAGATCGGTGCAATTGATCTGCACATTTATTTCTTCCAAACTATCGTTACGAATTGTATAATCTATAGAATAAGTTGTTGTGCTATCTGCAACATATTCAAAATACAAACGATCTTTTTCCGCTTCAACCGGCTGAACTGTTTCGGTAGTTTTTATATCTACTACTTTTGCGTTCAATTCTAAACCTCTGAAAACGCCTTTTTTCGAACGAACAATTTCATCCATCAAGGGATGAAATCCTTCAAAAATGCGTTTCTTTTCTACTACTTCTTCTTTCTTTTCGGTATTACACGCAAAAAAACTTAACAGTAGTAAAAGAGGTAAAAAATATAGGCTTAAACGTTTCAAATGATTGTTTGTATAAATATACTAAATTTTTTCTGCTTCGGCGTTTGCGTTCGTTTTTTCGGGACGCATTTGCGGGAAAAATAGTACTTCCTGAATGCTGCTTTGGTTGGTTAACAGCATTGTAAGTCTGTCTATTCCAATTCCAATGCCCGATGTAGGTGGCATGCCATATTCCAACGAACGTAAAAAATCATGATCAATGAACATGGCCTCATCATCACCGCGTTCTTGTAATTTTAATTGCTCTTCAAATCGCTCGCGCTGATCCAATGGATCGTTCAACTCTGTATAAGCATTGGCAATTTCTTTACCATTTACCATTAATTCAAAGCGTTCAACTAAACCCGTTTTTGTGCGATGCTTTTTTGTAAGCGGACTCATCTCCACAGGATAATCAATAATGAATGTTGGTTGCACATAATTTGCTTCGCACTTAGCGCCAAAGATCTCGTCGATCAATTTTCCTTTTCCATAACTTGGCTCTGCATGAATTCCTAATTTTTTGCAAGCATCGCGCAAACCTGCTTCATCCATTTCGGAAATATCAATTCCTGTATGTTCCTTTATAGCATCGTACATACTGATGCGTTTAAATGGTGCTTTAAAATCAATTTGTTTATCGCCAACAGTTACAACGGTTGAATCATACAGATCGTTCGCCACTTTCTCCAATAATTTTTCTGTAAAATCCATCATCCAATTATAATCCTTGTACGCCACGTAAAATTCCAATACGGTAAATTCAGGATTATGCGTTCTGTCCATTCCTTCGTTACGAAAATCTTTTGCGAATTCGTACACCCCATCAAAACCGCCAACGATCAACCGCTTTAAATATAATTCATTAGCTATGCGCAAATACAAAGGCATATCTAACGCATTGTGATGTGTAATGAACGGACGAGCCGCCGCACCACCGGGAATACTTTGCAAAATAGGTGTTTCAACTTCTAACAAACCTGCATTATTCAATACCGTGCGAATAGATTGCATGATCTGCGTGCGTTTTTTGAATGTTTCGCGCACTTGTGGATTGATGATGAGATCAACATAACGTTGGCGATAACGAAATTCAGGATCACTTACTTCATCAAACGAATTTCCTGCATCATCTGTTTTTACAATTGGTAACGGACGTAATGCTTTTGATAGTATTTTTAAAGAGGTTACATGTAAAGATATCTCTCCTGTTTTTGTGGTGAACACATAACCTTCTACACCAATGATATCTCCAATATCAATTAATTTTTTCCAAACAATATCGTAAAGGGTTTTATCTTCTCCAGGGCAAATATCATCTCGGCGAATATAAACTTGAATACGCCCACTCGAATCTTGGATCACCGCAAAACATGCTTTACCCATATCGCGTACACTCATTACGCGACCTGCCATCGACAGATCCTTATAGTTTAGTTTATCGCGCTCATAATTATCCTTAATATCCAAAGCACTTGCATTCACTTTGAACTCTTCTGGAGGATACGCATCAATTCCTAATTTACGGAGTTCGGCTAGCTTCTCTCTTCGCAGTATTTCTTGTTCGCTTAATTCGGGTGTCATAAAAAAAATTTACACGCAAAAATACATGATTTGAATGCATTCGCTTAGTACGTTTAAGAATTATTGAAAAGTTTAAGTTTGTATAAGACGTAAAAACAAGGATAATTGTTACATTTACAAATTATTGGTTTACAGTTGTTTACGTTCAAAAAGCTCTATGTCCAAACAAAATGTGAGTGTTTTCTGGTTTCGCCGCGATCTTCGATTGGATGATAATGCCGGTTTGTATTTTGCTTTAAAGGAAAATGAGCACGTTTTGCCCATTTTTATTTTTGACACTACTATCTTAAATGAGTTGGAAGATAAAAATGATAGGCGCGTTGACTTTATTCGTCAATGTTTAGTTGAAATAGAAAAACAATTGCATGACATTGGGAGCAGTTTAAAAATATTTTATTCAACTCCAATGCAAGCTTTCAAAGAACTAGCTAAAACATATGATCTAAAAAATGTGTATGCTAATCACGATTACGAACCGCGTGCTAAAGAGCGCGATGAAGAAGTAAAAAAATTCTTAGCAGAAATGAACTGCGATCTTAAAACATATAAAGATCAAGTGATATTTGAAAAGGATGATGTTTTAAAAGATGATGGCAAGCCATATACTATTTTTACACCGTACAGCAGAAAATGGAAAGCTAAACTCAGCGAGCCAGCTTACAAATCATTCTCAACCGAAAAACACTTTGGGAATTTTTTAAAAACAAAAGCATTTGAAATTCCTTCACTAAAAAAGATCGGATTTGAAAAAACAGATATTGAATTCAAAAAACCAAGCTCCATCAACAAGAATTTACTTTTAAAATACAAAGAGCAACGTGATCTTCCGTCGGTTGCGGGCACAAGCAGAATGAGTATGCATTTGCGATTTGGCACCGTAAGTATTCGCAAATTAGTAAGAACAAGTTTGAACGTGAGCGAAACATGGCTCAACGAATTGATTTGGCGCGAATTTTATATGATGATCCTTTGGCATTTTCCTCATGTGGTAAATGGTGCGTTTAAAAAAGATTACGATTTTATTAAATGGCAGAACAACGAAAAACATTTTGACCTATGGTGCCAAGGCAAAACAGGTTTTCCAATAGTAGATGCCGGAATGCGCGAATTAAATACAACCGGCTTTATGCATAATCGTGTGCGCATGATCGTGAGTAGTTTTTTAATTAAAGATCTTTTGATCGATTGGAAATGGGGCGAGGCTTATTTTGCAAAAAAATTAAATGACTTCGATCTGAGCGCGAATAATGGCGGTTGGCAATGGGCAGCCAGCAGTGGTTGTGATGCTGCGCCTTATTTTAGAATTTTTAATCCAACATCGCAACAAGAAAGATTTGATCCTGATTTTACATACATAAAAAAATGGGTGCCCGAATTTGGAGCCGATAAATATCCGCCGCCAATTGTTGATCACAAAGAAGCGCGAGAAAGAACTCTAGCGGTTTATAAAAAGGCGTTGAGTGAGCGAAAAAGTTAGGTCTCTACTTGAACCAACCACTATACATTAAATAATTATTGGCAATACGATCGATCTCTCCGCTAATTAATTCTTGCGAAATGTCTTTTACTTTTTTGGCCGGCACCCCTGCAAAAATGCAACCGCTTGGAACTATTGTTCCTTCTGTTACTACAGCACCTGCAGCAATAATGGTATTACTTCCAATTTCTACATTATCCATTACAATAGCACCCATACCAATGAGTACATTATCATGCACTGTACATCCATGAACAATGGCATTATGACCAACCGAAACATTATTTCCCAAATTCACTTTTGTTTTTTGATATGTACAATGCAACACTGCACCATCCTGTATGTTCACTTTATTTCCAATGCGAATACTATTTACATCGCCACGCACAACGGCATTGAACCAAACACTGCAATCATCTCCCATTATAACATCGCCACAAATTGTTGCGTTAGGTGCTAAAAAGCAATTATCTCCCCATTGAGGATTTATATCTTTTACTGAAAGTATGAGTGCCATAAAATTTATTTTAATGTAAAACTAAGAAAGTATTTTTAGCATTATGCTTATAAGTTCTAAAATATATTTAGATAAATTTGTCTTATAAATGGGCTAATTAGTCGAAAACTAATAGGGATTAATATGCACAATTGGGTGTTAAGATTGCTTTTGCCTTTGTGATGGCTTATTTTCATGAGTATAAAAAAAATTAAAAATGAGATCCATTTACACTACGCTGATTTTACTTGCATTATTTACATTTTCAAACGCTCAAAATTGGGCCGAAATGATGCAACGTCAGGATGCTAATTTCTATCAGATCCAAAACGATTTTAATCAGTATTGGCAAAATAAAGACATTAACGAAAAAGGAAAAGGATATAAAGCATTTAAACGCTGGGAACATTTTGTTGAGAGACGTTGTTATCCAAGCGGTGATCTTTCGCAATTAAATTTAACGGCGAAAAATTTTCAAGAGTGGTTAGAAAATAACAGCAGTAATATTTACCAAGCTGCAAACAATCAAGGTAAATTTAGCAACTCTAGCGCAATAATGGCTTCAAGTACTTGGACAGCAATTGGGCCAATGGGTCCTATGAGCGGAAGCGCTGGTGGACAACTTTTAAAATCGGGGCGTCTTAATTTCATTTCTATTTCTCCAACTAACTCTAACGTACTTTTTGTTGGTGCACCTTGCGGTGGTTTATGGAGATCCACAAATGGTGGAACAAGTTGGACAACCAACACCGACAATTTGCCTGTTACAGGTTTTGGTGATCATGCGTTTGATCCAACAAATACAAACATTATGTATGCTGCTACAGGTGATGGTGATGCCGGCGATTCAAATTGCACTGGTGTTTATAAATCTACAGATGGTGGAAATACTTGGATCCTTACAAGTTTAACTTTTCCAGTAACAAGCAGCGTACGTATACGTCGATTGATCGTTAACCCAACAAACTCGCAAATTGTTATGGCTGTTGGCACCATGGGAATTCGCAGATCAACCGATGGAGGAACAACTTGGACCTCTGTGAGTACAACAAACACCTACGATATTGAATTTAAACCGGGCGATGCAAATACAGTTTATGCAGCCGGAACAACTTTTAGAAGATCAGCTGACGGTGGAGTAACTTGGACAACAATTACTGGGGTTCCTGCATCAGGTACATCAAATCGTTTAGCAATAGCTGTTACACCAGCCAATGCGAATTTTGTTTACGTTTTAGCTTCAAATAGTTCTGGTAGCGGATTTCTTGGTTTTTTACAATCTACCAATTCGGGAGTTTCTTTCAGTAATATTACAACCACTTTAAATTTACTTGGTTGGTCGAGCACTGGAAATGATACAGGTGGGCAAGGCTGGTACGACCTTTGTATTGCAGCATCTCCAACTAATGCAGCAGAAGTAACAGTTGGCGGCGTTAATGTTTGGCGCACTACAAATGCCGGAACTAGCTGGGCAATTTATGGGCACTGGGTTGGGACTGGCGCACCATTTACACATGCGGATCATCACGATCTTGAATATGCTTCTAATGGAACTTTATTTAATACCAACGACGGAACTGTATATCGTAGAACTGCAACAACATGGCAAGAAATTTCAGGTACCATGAATATTTCTCAGATATACAAAATTGGTTTATCGGGCCAAACTGCAAACACTTGGATCACCGGCCATCAAGATAATGGAACCAGTAGTTGGAATGGAACAACTTACACTGCACGTTTAGGTGGCGATGGCATGGATTGTTTTATTGACAGAACTAATAACAATAACATGTATGGTGAATATCAAAACGGTTCTTTTCAAAGATCAACAAACGGAGGATTAAGCTGGTCAGGTTGTACAACGGGAATGTCTGGCGCCACAAATTGGGTCACCATTTGGAAACAAGATCCTACTGTTTCAACTCGCTTATATGCAGGAAGACAAAATATGTTTGTGTCTAACAATTCGGCAACAACTTGGACAATGCTAACAGCAATGCCAACAACAGGCGCTGTACGTGAATTTGCAATTGCACCAAGTAATAATCAAGTGATCTATGTTTTGAAAAGTGCAGGAATTTATAAAACAATTAATGGAGGGACGAGCTGGACAACTGTAACGGGAACAGTTCCTGTTGCTTCGGCAGCGCCGGAGTTTGTATGCGTTAGTCCAACTGATCCAAATAAAGTTTGGGTAGTTTGCGGTAATTATTCGGCAGGAAATAAAGTTTTCTATTCATCAAACGGTGGAACGAGTTGGACAAATTTCAGTTCAAACCTTCCAAATATTCCCGGAAATAGTTTAGTTTATGAAACAGGTTCAAGTGATCGTGTTTATGTTGGAATGGATGCGGGCGTTTATTATCGAGATCCTTCAACTCCAAACTGGACATTATACAATATTGGTTTACCAAATACACCGGTATCAGATATGGAAACCTCACCTGCTATGCCGGGGAAAATTGTTGCCGCAACTTATGGCCGTGGTGTGTGGGTTGTAGATTTTGCACCAAGCTCAATGCCTCCAGTAACTTCGTTTGCTTATACTGGTGTATTATGTAGAGGTGTAGCAAAAGTATTTAATGATAATTCTACAAACGGACCAAGCACTTGGAGTTGGAGTGTAACACCATCGACAGGCGTAACAATTAATACACCGGCGTCGCAAAGTCCAACTATTACTTTTGCTAACGCAGGAAATTATACGGTGGCAATGACAGCATCTAATACAAGTGGTCCGGGTAATACATATACAATTGCTGTTACAGTAAATCCTAACCCAACTGTTACCATTGCTTCATCAGCAAATACTATTTGTGCGGGATCTCCGGTAACATTTACAGCAAGTGGTGCAAGTACATACGCATGGGCCTGTCCTACTTCTTCAGTTTGTACCTATTTCCCTGCAAGCACAACTACCTATACATTTATGGGAACAAGTGTAGCAGGATGTACAGGTGTTGGATCGCGAAGTGTAGTTGTTCAACCAAGCATTACAGTTAATACTTCTGCAACAAGTACAACTATTTGCGGACCTCAATCAGTTACACTAAGCGCAACTGGTGCAACATCGTATACTTGGCAACCAGGAAATTTAACCGGAAGCTCAATTGTTGTTACTCCGGCTTCAACAACAAATTATACTGTAACAGGAACAAGTGGTGTGTGTAGTAATTCAAAAATACAAAGCGTTACTGTTGGCACTAGTATAGCCGTAAGTGCTGCAGCATCAAATTCTACTATATGTGGCACACAACCTGTAACATTAACCGCCAATGGCGCTACAACATATACATGGTTGCCTGGTAATCTAAATGGAAGTTCGGTTGTTGTAAATCCAAGCTCAAATACAACCTACACTGTAAACGGAAGCACAGGATCGTGTAATGGCTTAAATTTTGTTGCCATTACAGTTAATGCTAATCCTAATGTTTCAGCATCCAGCTCAAGCTCTGTATTATGCGCAGGAACAGCGGCAACACTGTTTGCCTCGGGTGCTAGCACATATTCGTGGAGCACTGGCCCAACTACTTCAAGTATTATTATAACCCCAGTATTAAGCACAACTTATGCAGTAACCGGTTATAGTAATGGATGTTCAACCACATACACATTTGTACAAAATGTAGCTTGGTGTACAGGCGTGAGTGAATATAATTCGGGCGCAGATTCTTATAAGGCTTATCCAAATCCGTTTAGCGATGAATTAAAATTTGTTGCAAACGAAACTGTAGAAGTGAACATGTTCAATTCTTTAGGTCAAATAATAAAGCAAACTACATTTAAAAATAATGGCACTATGCAAACTGCAGATCTACCTAAGGGCGTTTATATTATATTTATGAAAGGTGAGAGTGGAATAAAAACTCTACGAGTAGTAAAAGAGTAAAAAAATATTTAAAAGAAAGCCCTCTCGTTATATCGGGAGGGCTTTTTTGTTTTATATTAGTATCATAATTAGTCACATGAAAAAAATTTACTACGTAGCTTTTTTAAGCTTTTTTATTTTAAAAGCCAATTCTCAACAAGCTTTCTGGACAGAAACATTTGGAACGGGATGCAACAGTGGACAAGGCGCTAGTGTTGTGGCAACTCCTTCTAATGGGGCTTGGGCAATTACTTCGTTCTCTTTGCCTTTTATGAACGGGCCTGATGCCAACGAATGGTTCATTAGTTCTTCGGAGCAAGGGCAGCCGGTTAATATTTGCGGGGGAATTACTTGCGGAGGATCAAACAATCGCACATTGCATATTGGAAGGCATGTACTTTTTCCTACGCCTGTTATTGACGTTGGCGCATCTTATTATGGGGGTCCGATCTCGTACACTAATAAACGTGTTGAAACTCCAGTGATCGATTGTTCAGGAAAAAAATTCATTCAATTAAGCTTTACTTATATTTTGGGCGGAATTCCCGGCAATGATTATTGTGATATTGAATATTCTGCCGATGGCGGTAATACTTGGAATTTTTTAACTACGATGGCGCAAACCAATAATTCAACATGCGGCTTACAGGGCTTGTGGTCGTTTTATAGTGTTGGACTGCCAACTACCTTATCGAACAACAATAATGTAAAATTAGGTTTTCATTGGTACAGCAATGATCCAACAGGCGGAAGTCCAAGTGTTGCCATTGATGAGATGCGACTTTCTGAACTAACTATCAATACAAGTTCGAATGTAGATTGTTTAGCTGCGAGTTCAACAGCCAGTATTAATAATGTTGCCATTGGAAACACAAGTTATACGTGGGCAGCCACTCCTGCTTCGGTAACATTAACACCAACAACAGGCACAGCTATTAGCATGCAATTTCCGGGCATGGGAACGTATACGATTAATGCTTATGGAAGTGAGTTGCCAAATGGTGCCGCCACTTCTACTGCCGAGAGCATTGTAACTGTAAGTTTTGTAACTACGCCGATGGTATCGGCAGTAAGTACAGATTCCATTTTATGTACAGGTAACTCTGCAATTCTTACAGCGAGCGGCGCCACCACTTATACTTGGAATACGAGCGCTAATACAGCTACTATAAGCATTTCTCCTACTGCAAATACAACTTATACCGTTACGGGAAAGAATGGTTATTGTGTTTCTAGTTTTACTATAACGCAAGTGGTTGACCCGTGTACAAATTTGTTTGAGACAGCTAAAATGGAAACGAGTACTATTTTTCCAAATCCATTCAGCAATGAATTAAATTTTTCAACCGAAGGTGAAATGGAAATTTGCATCAAGAATATAGTTGGAAACATTGTAAAACGATCAGTGATCTTTCATAAAGGCTCTGTTGATACTTCAGAATTCCCGAATGGCATTTATTATGTTTCATTTAAAACAGAAAAAGAAACAAAAGTATTTAAGATGGTTAAAAATTGATAGGCCATCTTGATAAAAACAAAAACCCTCACAATGATGTGAGGGTTTTTTTATGTCTTTAAATCTGCTTGATCTTAATTGATCACGATCTTCTTTGTAGTGCTTTTCCCGTCTTTTGTAATTACTACAAAATAAACGCCCGGAGTTAATTGTGAAGCATCATAATTAAAGGTTGTTTCATTTCCAATTTTATGAGATGAGACAACGCTTCCTAAAACAGTCATCACTTTAACTTCAGAGAACTCTAAACCACTTCCGTTCATTACAAAATTATGATGTGCAGGATTTGGAAATATATTCACATAAGTTCCATTGCTTTGTTCGATCACTGAAGTTGTTGGAAAGGTTGTGAAACTGTATTCAATATACGCGCCAAAATCAGATTGAAGTGTTTTTAAAATGTTTCCGGCCGCGTCTTTAAAGCGAAGATATCCGGTTCCTTGCGCTGTGTTTGCCCACCAATTCAAACCATCCATGCCCGCGTCAGTTAACACTAAGCGATAACAACCTGTAAGCACATAAGGATCGTCATAAATGGTAACAGCGGTAGTTCCGGTCTTCGACGCCACCACATTTCCATTATCGTCGTAAATCTTATACGTGTTATGTGAAGCATAATTATTCGACTTGAATTCTATCCTAAAATTATCGGGCAATTGATCAGCCTTATTAAATGGCGATTGATATTTATTATTGAACACATAATCATCCACTACATTGTTCACCTTTTTGATCTCCGCATAAAAAATATTATTTGTTGCTTGTAAAGCGCTTAGCCATAAACCACCTATTGGTAATTTAATGGTAATTGTATCTAAAAATGCCAAAGTACCCGTCCAAGTATATGTTTGCGGTGTAGCGCTATTATTCAACCAATAATTAAATTCTATACTTGATATGGAAGTTGAACCTGTGTTTTGTACAACTAATTTTGGATTAGAACACATCGCATTTTGGCGTACATAAGAAATTT
>CAYYUS010000016.1:0-4525 GCA_964474925.1 uncultured Akkermansia sp.
CAATGGAATTTAACTCCTGGTGGTTTAAATACATATCAAGTGTCATTTGACAAGCCATTACGAAAATATAATAGCGGCGTTGGTATTACTTTGTTTAGTGATAGGGCGGGGCCAAATAGTTTAAAAAGTAATCAGGTTAGTGGACTCTACGCTTACGAATTAAAGATCAATAAAAGACTTGTTGCGCGCGCAGGGTTATCAGCAGGATTTACGCAAAGAAGTCTTGATTATTCGGGTTTGCTTTTTAGTGACCAAATTGCAAACGGTGGCGGTCCTAGTAGCTCAGCCGTAGGTAATGGCACCAAAGTGCTTTACTTTGATGTGAACGCCGGTTATTTAATGTATTCCGAAAATATTTGGGGTGGCATTTCGGTTTCTCATTTAACGCGTCCTAATCAGTCGCTCACCGGAGACGATAGTCGCTTGCCTATAGAAGTAAAATTTCATGGTGGTTATAAATATTTAATAAACGATCAGGCAGATAAAAGTAAGGATCAACATTTTGTTACCGCGGCTTTTAATTATAAGCGCTCTCTACGTTTTAATCAAATTGATGTTGGTGCGTATTACGCAAGAGGCTATTTAGTTTTTGGAATGTGGTACAGGGGAATTCCAATTGTTCATAAGCCTTATGGTTGGTATAAAAACAACGACGCTTTGGTTTTTGTAGCCGGTATTTCGGGAGATAAAATTCAGGTTGGCTATTCTTTTGATTATACCATTTCAAAGCTCACCTTAAGTAGTTCGGGAGGAAGTCATGAATTAAGTATGATGTATTTACTTTGCAGTAAAAAGAAAAAGAAAAAGAAACTTATTATGGTTTCTTGTCCTAAGTTCTAGCATTCGATCTTTAGAACCCTATCTTGGTGCCTTCCACCTTCAAATTTTTCGGTTATAAATGCGTCCACGCATTTTTTTGCTTCTTCAATATTCATGAACCGAGCAGGTAGTGCCATAATGTTGGCGTCGTTGTGTTGGCGAGCTAAAGCAGCAATTTCCGAATTCCAACATAAAGCTCCCCTTATTCCCTTATGTTTATTTACGCTCATGTTTATTCCGTTTCCGCTTCCGCAAATAACGATACCAAGTATCTTTCTTTCCAAAACTTCTTTTGCAACCGCGTGTCCGTGATCCGGATAATCTGCTCTTTCTAAACTATAAGTGCCTTTATCTAATACAACAATGCTTTTGCTTTTTAAATAAGCAATTACTTGTTCTTTTAATTCAAATCCGGCGTGATCGCTTCCAATTGCTATTTCCATAGTATTAATAATGTATAAAGTGTCTTTTAGTTTCTATTGTTCAAAAGTAGTAATCAACGTTAATTAACACTCATAAAATAATAGCCTCATCGTCAGGCTTATGGTATTAACACAAATCACTCAAAACAGTGTTAATATTATTATTTTAGTCTCATAAACAAAACATAAGATTTTACCCAATTGTTAACTTATTATGTTATGCAGATCGTGTTTGAGTTTTGTACTATCTTTTTAAATTTATCTGTAAGAACTTTTAAGACGAAAATTGGGTATATAAACAATTAGATCGGGGTGAAAGTTATGAGTGTTAAGAGTAATTAAGTTATTTTGGTCAAACTCACTATCTTTGATTTCCAAGCATTTAAACTCTTATCTTTGTTAACAACGTATTCATAATGTGTAATAAGCCTAATCTCCTAATTTTATTTACCTCACTTACTAACCATACTAACACCCTATAATACAAATAATAATTTATTTTAAAATTTATATATGTTATTAGAGAAAGGATATTTAGAAAAAGACATTGATCCTAGTTTGGATCTTTTTGAAGAAATAAAAACTTTGAAAAAACAAAAGAACGTTCTACTTTTGGCCCACTATTACCAGAACAACGACATACAGGACATTGCGGATTACATTGGTGACAGCCTAGGGCTGGCGCAACAAGCCGAAAAAACAAAAGCGGATATTATTTTGTTTGCCGGAGTTCATTTCATGGCTGAGACCGCGAAAATTCTAAATCCAACAAAAAAAGTTTTAATTCCAGATCTTAAAGCCGGTTGCAGTTTAGCAGATTCTTGTCCGCCAGAAAAATTTTCAGAATTCAAAAAAAATCATCCTGATCATATTGTAATTACTTATATAAATTGTACAGCCGAAATAAAAGCATTATCAGATATTATTTGTACAAGCAGTAACGCTGTTCAAATTGTAGAAAGTTTACCTGAAGATCAAAAAATTATTTTTGCGCCCGACAAAAACCTAGGAGCATACATCAATAAAAAAACCAACCGTAATATGGTTTTATGGGATGGAAGCTGTATGGTGCATGAAATTTTTAGTTTAGAAAAATTAATTAAATTAAAAATTCAAAACCCTAATGCAAAAATAATTGCACACCCCGAATGTGAAGCCGCTATTTTAGAGCACGCTGATTTTATTGGAAGTACAACAGCCTTGTTAAATTTTACAAAAAAAAGTAACGATAAAGAATTCATCGTAGTAACTGAAACAGGCATTTTACATCAAATGCAAAAGACTAGTCCAAATAAAACCTTTATTCCGGCACCTCCTAATAATTCATGCGCTTGTAACGATTGCCCCTATATGAAACTCAATACTTTAGAAAAAATATACATTTCTCTAAAATATGAGCAGCCCGAACTCGTTATGAATAAAGATCTCATGGAAAAAGCCAAGCGTCCCATCCTTAAAATGCTAGAATTATCAGCAAAATTTGGACTTTAAAAACCGGTATTTTTTTAGTAGATTTATAAGTCTAAAATGTCCCGTAAATACTACATATTCTTAGTTTTTTCGTTTATCACGATTTTTTCGTTTTCACAAACAACCGTAAAAGACGGTTATCAAAAATTTTATTACGAAAATGGAAAAATAAGTAGCGAAGGAACTATGAAGGAAGGAAAGCCCGATGGTTTTTGGAAGAACTATTATTTAAATGGAAATCTAAAAATTGCAGGTAATCGTAAAAATTTTCAATTAGATAGTACTTGGAATTTTTACGATGAAAAAGGAAGGGTTACGAGAGCTGTAAATTATAAAGAAGGAAAAAAGAACGGCTTAACCAATTTATTTGATACACTTCGGAGAATGACCTCTTCGGAAATGTATGTGAATGATGTAAAGGAAGGGCCCTCAAAAAAATTCTATACTTCAGGAAAGCTTAAAACGATTATTAATTATGTGAACGGGAAGCAGGATGGAACCGCTTACGAATACGCCGAAGATTCTACGGTAATTTCTATTGTAAATTATAAAGTTGGATTTACAACCAGCAACGAAAAAATAAATCGTAAGGATGAATTGGGAAGAAAACAAGGTTTATGGAAAGAGTTATATCCTAACGGTGATCCGAAAAAAGAAATTGTTTATATAAATGATTCGATTGATGGTTTTGTAAAGGAATACGACAAAAAAGGAAACCTCACATCCATAAAAAAATTCGATAACGGCAAATTTTTGCCTCACGCACCCGAAACACGGCAGGTAGAGTGGTATAAAGAAAAATATGCCGACGGATCATTAAAATATGAAGGCGTGTACGACGAAGGTGTTGCAATTGGAACACATTACCATTATAAACCAGGAAGAATTTGCGATTCGGTTGAGTATTATAACGACTCAACAAAATTATTCTTTAAAAAATGGATGTGCAGTAATTATTCAATTCCCGATAGCGCTATTGAATATTTTAACGGAACTGTTGTAGCAAAAGGCCAAGTTGATAGCGCAAGAAACAGAATTGGAAAATGGGTTGAATATCATGTTACGGGAGAGTTTAAAGGAAAAGGAGTTTATGTTGCAGGATCACGAACCGGCGAGTGGGAATTCTTTTATTCGTCGGGGAAGCTTGAACAAAAAGGAAGGTACGATAAAAAAGGTCGCACACAGGGTGTTTGGAAATGGTTTTACGAAAGCGGAAATTTAATGCGTGAAGAAAACTATGTGAACGGAAAGCGAGAGGGATTAATGACAGATTATACGGAGGCAGGAAAAATTATAACCAAAGGGAATTGGGTAGATAACAGAAAAGAAGGAATGTGGAATTATGAAAATTCTGAGTACTACGAATATGGAAATTTTGTGAACGACGAACCGGATAGCCTATGGAAAGGATTTTATAAACCGGAAAAAACAAAATTGTTTGTCGGGAAATTTACTCAAGGAACGCCGGAAGGATACCATACGTTTTATTATCGCAATGGAAAGAAGATGGTGGAGGGCGCGTATCAAGGCGGCTTAAAAGAAGGCGATTGGAAGTTTTATGACGAGCTTGGCCTTAACTACCTAACGGTTTTTTATAAAGACGATATAGAGATCAGGTGGCAAGGAGATAAAATATTTCCCACTTACGAGCAAAGCGTAAGAACGTACAATATTAAAATTGGCGAGGATAAAACTCAAACCATTAGAAGCAAACCCTAATATTGAACGGTGAAAAAGCAGACCCAAGATTTCTCGGCCCTAAATTTACTGTCAATTCCTCTTGTAATTTTCGACAACACAAGGGTTTATTTTTT